>JAEEIC010000245.1 GCA_016281165.1 Bacillota bacterium
GAGCCATATTGTCCCGATATCATTTTTATCCTGCGATGAAGACGGACTGAAACGGCCGAGGAGCAGAGACTTCACTTCGATTACACGATCCCTTGAGCTGGACTTATACCTTTCATCCGGCGTTCCGGGGAAATCTCTCATCTCCGCCTCATTGCCCGCCGCGCCGCCTATTCCGGGATGGACCTTTTTGACAGTCTCTTTTATATCATCGGAGAAGCGGATCGCGACTTTGGCAGTAAAAGCCGTGTACACATCGCCCAGCTGATACACGTGCGTCTCATAAAAGGTGTCTTCTATGACGCCCTGAAGCAGCCCCGCGAGCTTCTGCTCGTCTGCTTTACGAGCCCTGCCAGTCCTACGGAATTTACCTGTGGACGTATCGATCCAGGGATCGAGATCAAATATCATTTCCTTTTCCGTCATATCGTTCATATATATGTTCGACATCTTCACACCTCCCTTTGATCAGCTGAACCGCTTACCGGCTTCTTACGATCCTATGATACCCTTTATAATGAGACGAATGCGGTACATGAAGCACTGCATCCACTTTATTTATTCAGTTTTTGGCTTCCGGGCCGGCCGGTCCCCGGTCATGTGTTGTCAAGACCCGGTCAAGCTTCGGATACCTCCGCGGCCAGATCGATATGATATATCAGCGCGTCCGCGCTGCTGCCGGTGATCTCGCGGAACGCCTTTTTGTAAGCTTCCAGCTGGGCCCGGTACCTTTCGTCGAGATCGTCGCCGTCGGCGCTGGTCTTGTAGTCGACGATGCGCCACGCTCCGCCCTTGCGGTATACGACGTCCATGATCCCGTGCCAGATGACGTCTCCCTCCTTACAGCACAAAGGGAGCTCGCAGTAGACCTCGTCGGCGGCCAAAAGCTCGGACAGTATGTCGCGGGGGACATTTCCGGCCTGCTCATAGCCTCCCGAGCGCATCTTTTCGACCACGGAGCGCAGGACCGGTCTGTAATAGTTCTCGTCCGCTCCGTATTCGCGCAGCGTCTGGGTGACCAGAGCTTCGGCGTCCGCCCTGTTCCGCGAAGATACGAGCATCTCCATGACGCGGTGCGTCATCGTTCCGGCCAGGGCGGGATCGCGGAGACTGCTGCGGATATGCGCGGCGGCTTCGGCGCCTGACCCCTCTTCGGTGAGCGGCGTCATCTTCACCGCGCTGGGAAGCTGGATCCTGTAGCTCCTATCTTTCGGAGACGCATCGTTCAGAGGAGAGTTCCGCTCCGCCTCGTCGTACAACGGGGCCGCGTCCGCGGGAGCCTTATTTTCCGGCGGCGCCAGCTCTTTTCTCCCGGTCACGGCGAAGATCTCGCTCTTTATGCTCCTGTTAAGCTTCGCCCAGGGGTCGGAAGCCAGAGGATCTCCGTATTTACCGAGCGATCTGCTCACGATCAGGGCGTTCTCCGCCCTTGTCGCGGCGACATAGAGCAGGCGCAGGCGTTCCGCTTCGAGCGACTGCGCCTCCAGCTCTTTCTCGCCTTGGAAAGCCGAACAGACCGCGCTGCTGAGCCTGAATATATATCCGGCAGGGGACTTCCCGCTGTGATCTACGCGGTGATCGACTTGGCTTCCCCCCCGGCGGGGATCGGCCAGTATGACCACAGGAGCCTGGAGCCCCTTGACCTTATGGAGGTTCGCCAGATGCACCCTGTCCGTGTCCTTCACCAGCTGGATGCATCTTTCCTGATCGGAGCCCGTCAGCATGAGCTCTCTGAGGAAAGCGGCCCCCTCGCTGACCGTGGAGACCGTTCCGTCCGCCTCCGCCTGCCTGAGGAGCTCCAGGGCGAAATAGACATATTCCATGTTCCTGCTCCCGGCTTTGGCGAAGACCCTCTCCCTGTCCATCACGTAGCTGAAGAAGGCGGCCGGGCTCATCGCCTCAGCCTTTTTCCTAAAGTCCGCGAGCGCGTCCTCCGCGATATCGCAGCCGCTCACGCTGTCCAGAGCGAAGCGGTATTTGCCGGAATAGGGATCCGCGGCGGCCGACATGACGTACGTGATGAGAGACAGGGCGGGACAGTCGCTGAACAGGACCTTTCCTTCGACCCGGAAAGGGATGCCTGCCGCGGACATCGCCCGCATGTATTCCCCCATATGCTTTTTTGACGGCGTGATGACCATTATGTCCCGGCAGGAAAGAGCCCTGGGGCTGTCGCCCTCTCCCCTCCCCTGGACCGTGAGCGACGCGTCCCCGGTCAGACGCCGGATGATCTCCGCGACCAGCTTTGGATCCTCACTGCCTCCCGGGACTGACGGACCGCAGTCATAACGGTAGGCTCCGTTGAGCCTGGCCCTGTATTCCGGCTTTTCGCCCATCGGTATGGGCTCAAAGCGGCTCTGATCCGCGGTATCGTATGGCAGGAGCTCCGCGAAGACCTCGTTGAACCAGCCGCAGAGCCTGTCGGTGGACCTGTAGTTGCGGCTGAGCTGAAGGACCTCGCCCGAGCCCCCGCTGAACAGCGCCCTGACCTTCTTGAAGGACGCGGCGTCTGCGCCCCTGAACCTGTAGATAGACTGCTTGGGATCTCCGACTATGAAGAGGGCCCCCGGACGGGGCACGCACTCCGTCCAGTCGGGCCGAGGCTCCTTCGCGGCCAGATAGAAGAATATCTCCGCCTGTATGGGATCGGTATCCTGGAACTCGTCTATGAGGAAGAAGCTGTGGCGCCCGGCGATGTGCGCCGTCAGCTTTCCGCCGGCAGCGGCGTCGTCTCTGAGCATATCGCGCAGATACAGAAGATAATCGCTGAAGCTCAGCTTCCCTTCGGCTCTCAGGCGGGCCGAGACCAGAGGGACGCAGGCCGAGATGAATCCCATCGCTCTCGAGTATCTGAAGTCTTCGAGACGGCCCAGCAGGAGCGGGTCTCCTTCCCCGATGACGCTGTACCACCTGAATGATGACTTGGTGAAGTGCTTTTCGAACAGCTTCTCGTGACCGGGCCCGAGCCGGTCTATATCGTATTCCTTCACTATGCGCAGGCCCCCGAGCTTCTTCAGAGCGTCTATGACGTCCTCGAGCTTTTCGTCCCAATTTCCCATCAGGACGTCGATGCTGTCATTAATAGCGGCTGCCGCCTCCTCCTGAGCTTTGCCCTTCCTGTCAAGAGCCTCCTGATGGTCGAAGAGATGCTTAAATATCGCCTTCAGACCGTCGATCTGCGCCGCGTAGAGCTCCGTGACCGTATCGGCCGCGGGCGCGGCAAAGCTGAAGGCCGCGTCCCTGTTCGCCATCATGAGCTTCATACCCCTCATGAAGATCCTGTCGGCGTCGTGATAGCAGTCCCGAAAGCGGGAATATTGATCAAGCAGGGCGGGACCGTAGCTCCCCCTGCGGATGAGAGACAGTTCCCTTTTCCAGAGCGCCTTCAGTTCGTCCTCGCTGACGACGGAAGCGTTGGAGGGTATGCCCGCCTTCGCCGGATGCTCGGAGAGCACCATCTGGCAGAAGGAATCTATCGTGCCCATGAAGCAGAGATCGATGTTCTTCAGGGCCTGCTTCGCCGCGGCGCTGTCCGAAGCGGCCAGCTTTTCCTGGAATCTCGCGTAGAACTCGGAGGCGGCGGCCTTCGTGAACGTTATCGCGCATATCCTGCCGATGTCCATGCCGCCTTCCACCATCGCCGCCATGCGGTCCACCAGAAGAGTGGTCTTTCCCGAGCCGGCTCCGGCTTCGACGAAGAAGCTGCTGTTTATGTCTTTGCGTATCCTGTCGCGGGATATCCGATCGAGGTCGGCGTCATTCTTCATCATCGTCAGCCTCCTTTCTCTCATCGTCCGGCCAGAGGCAGACATCCGCCATGCCGCAGTAGCGGCAGTTCTCATCTTTCTTTCCGGGAACGCGCGGGAAATCGTTGTTCTCAAGAGCGGCCTTGAAGACTCTGAGCTTGTCGTCGAGCTTTTGCAGCATCTCATCGTCGATGACGCAGCCGACTGTCAGGGACTTTCTGAGGTAGCGGTACTCGCATCTGCTCACGGGGATGCCCGCCTGCCAGCAGAGCCAGGCATACAGCACCACCTGAAGGCAGCTGTCGATATCGTCGGGCTCATGCGTCCTCGTCCTCTGGGTCTTGAAATCGACTATGAGATAGCTCCCCCCGGCGGTCTCCTCGACTCTGTCAGGCCTTCCCTTTATCGTGATGCCGCTCGGGTGCGTGTACCGGAGCTTTTCTTCCGCCGCGAGCACCTTGCTCCGCGGGTCCTCGTCGAAGGCCCTGCCCATCATGGAGAGGAACTCCGTTCTTTCGCGGACCGCCGCTTCAGCGTGAAGAGGCGGCCTTCTCCTGAGATGATCGTCGAAGAGCTGCCCGCACAGCCGCAGGAACTCATCTTTCCCCAGAGAAGGATCCGCCAGCGCCTGCATGGCGGTATGGGCAAGGTTCCCGCCCATCCTGCCGTCCAGGACCGTAAAGGGGTCGTCCTCTTCTTCTTCCTTAAGGCCGCAGACATTGGTCAGATAAAAACGCCGCGGGCATTGGAAGAATATCTCGATGCCGGTCGGAGACCAGTCCCCGGAGAGCAGCGCCGCCGAGTCTGGCCTCGTCTGCGCGTCCGGCATCCCTTTTATGTCATTGCCCCGGTTATACTGCCTGCCGGCGTAGTCGCTGCCCGAAAGGCCGGCCGCGAAATACCCGTCGCGCTCGATGACGGCCTTAAAGCCGTCGATCCCGCTGCCGGGGGCCGTCTGTTCGTATATGTCGAACAGTACCGACGAGGGGTTCTGCTCCTTTATGGCGGCCAGATCCTGTTCGGGGTAGGAGAGCATGGTCTTAGCGTCCAGAGCCGCGGCGAGCGAGAGCAGATCGCGCAGAGCGGTCTTTTTCATCTCGATGCGGCGCGATGAGGCAGGCAGCGTGTCCTGTCCGAAGAGGGCGATATCGCTGTCGAGCAGCAGGTGATCCTCGGCCGGGGTCCCGGGGAAGGCCGCGGAGGAAAGACCGCAGACGAAAAGATGCCCGCGCATCGCCGAGAGGGCCGCGGGGATGGAGCAGATATGCAGCATGCCCTCTTTGCTGCTCTCCGAGCTCACCGTCTTTTTCAGCAGGTCGGGGATGATATCCTCCGGCTCCCCGTCCGCGGCAAAGCTCTCATATGCCCTGAGAGAAGCGCAGATGACGCTGAGCGCGGACTGGTCTATCCTCTCCCAGCTTCCCGGCCTCGATACCGCGTAGTTCTCAAGGAATGAAGCGTAGCCGGCCTCGAGCTCCCCTGCCAGGATGCGCGTCATCTCAAGGAGCTCTTTCTCCTCGGGAGCGATGGCCCCGCTCACCGCGTCGAGTCTTTCGCGGTTGGCCTTAGCGTCAAACGATATCCTGAGGGACCCCGCGAAAGCGGCAAGGCCGCGCAGCTTCTGCTGCCTGAGCTCGCCGCCCATGCGCCGCGCTAGCTTCTGCCTGTCGAAGGCCGGGCTGAAGATGACGTCGCTGAGAGCGTCTATGCCGTTGTAGCCGGCAGTGTTCCAGCGGTAGAGCAGTCTCAGCAGGGCTGCCGGGAAGGCGTTGCCGATGGGGATGCCGGAGCCGAAGGTCACGGGGATGCCGAAGCGCTGCGAAAGATCGTAGAACAGCTGCGCGTACAGGTCCTCCGCGGGGCAGGCGATCAGGCAATCGTCCAGGGGAAGGCCTTCGCTGAATATCCTGCCGATGATGCTCTCCGCTTCGTTGACCGCGCCGAAGCCGGCCGAAAAGCGCAGTATCTTCGGCGCCTGAGGCTCTTTGCAAAAGAGCGCGGGAAGATCCGCGGGGCGGCAGGCTCCCTTTGACAGATGCTCCAAAAGCCTCGTCTCCAGGGGCTGTAGCGGGAATTCCTTAAGATAAAGGAACTCGGCGTCAAAGGGCTCCGCGCTCGTGAGCGCCCTTCTCATGAGCGTTACGGCGTCGATCCTGCCGAGCTGGCCGCAGGCGGATATATATCTCTCGCAGACCCTGAGTATGGCTTCGTTCTTTTCCGCGAACTCGCCCTTCATGAGGATCTCCCTCATCCGGGGCCCTTCATCGTCAGGGACGAGCTTTCTCGCCGTGTTCAGGGCCCTTGCCAGATCCTCCGCGTCCGAAAAGGAGGCGCGGGCGAAATACGGTATCTCCCGCAGGAAAGAGTATATCAGGGCCGGTATCTCGGACGAGGGCAGAAAGGTCTCCGTGACACAGACGCCCGACCTCATGAGCGCGAGGCGCGCGAGCTCGGCGCCGCCCATCACGCGCAGGCCCAGGCTGCCGACCCCGTACCTGGCGAGAGTTCTTTGCAGTTCAGCCGGATCCGCTCCCGGCGCGAGGATGATCTTTTCCTTCATAAGCTCCTCTTTCTCTTTGCTCAGCGGGAAGAATCGTCTTCCGGCTCCTACCGGTATTTGCCGAGGCCCTCAGCCAGCGCCTTCCTTATCCTCTCCCTGAGGCCGGCTGGCGAGGTGATCTCGACGAAATCGATATACTGCATCGCCCAGTGCTTCATGGCGTTGGGGCTGGCCTTGAGGCTGACGCGGACCTTCGTTTCGTCATCGGTCTTCGTGAATTCGACTTCCCTGCCGAACCAGTCGATGATCTGGTCGATGACGGAGACGTCGGCGATGAACTCGACGCGCTCGGGCCTGTCCGTGTACATGTAGGGCATGGCGGAGGAGAGCTCGCGGTAGTTTATGCCGGTCTCAAAGCCGGGGACGCTCCTTAAGGGCTTCGCGGCGCTGTCGGTGACTGTCATGTCCGTGATGCGGTCCAGGCGGTGGAAGACGATGTTTCCCCAGTAATCGCTGTAGGCCATCAGATAATAGTGCTGGTTGTGCAGTATCATCAGGTAGGGGCTGACGTACTGCTGCGAGCTCTTGTGCAGCTTTTTATCGACGCCGTATTTGTTGTAGATGTAATGGATCTGCCGGCCTTCCTCGATGGCGGTGTCGATGAGCTCGATGTTGTAGAAAAGGGCCTGATTGTCGGTCTTGCTCCAGTCGTTCACGGAGTGTATGTTCTTGACGTGGGCACGGAAATAACGGTTGGAAAGGCCGCAGAGCCGCTCGATCAGGTCTTTGGAGTGTCTGGCGGTGATGTGCCTGCTGCTCAGGATCCCGTCGATGAGCATATGCAGCTCGGAGTCCTCGAACTCGCGCGATCCCAGGTAGGAGCCCGCTCGGCGCGATTCGATATCGAAGCCGGCCTCCTTGAGGAGCGACAGGTTGCGCCCTATGGCCTTGCGCTCGATCACGATGCCGTAGTCCTTTTCCAGGCGCCCCGCTATTTCCTCCTGGGTGAGAGGATGGTCGAAATCGCTGTATTCCTTAAGGATCTGCCATATCCTTATGAGCGCCAGTTTTTTGGGTTCGAAGCTTTCCATTGATGCCGCCTCTCATCTGCTTTTTCTTATCACAGGCTCTTTTTCTTGATTATACCATGATACGGCCGCCTGCGCATCAGATACAGACCTGTTCTTTGCGATCATCTCACATGTGACGTACCGTATCCGGTACATAAAAACACTCCCGCGGCCCGAAGCCGCGGGAGCACCATCGATCCGTTTATATAAGCCTACTCTATGACATAGAGCTTCGCGCCCTGGGGCACAGGGCAGGTGTAGCCCTCGGGAGCCCTCTCCGCCAGTTCTTTCTTCGCGGCCTCAAGGGTCTTGGGGCTGTTCAGCAGGTCGATGACGGCGCCGCACATGACCTTGGCGGCGTAAAGGGTGCCTTTGTCCCCTATGGGGGAGGCGCCGCAGCTCACGTTCTGCCAGGAGTGTCCGGGGGTGCCGGAGGGCCAGGTCACCGCGCTTATCTGGGCGGTGGGGATGTTCCAGCTCACGTCGCCCACGTCGGAGGAGCCGGCGGAGAACTCGTCGCCGGTGTAGAAGGGCAGCAGGAAGTCGTTGATCGCCCTGGTGCCGTTCTCGCTCTTTTCCCTGACGACCGCGGCGATGTCCTTGTCATACCTGGCGCCGTGTCCGGGAAGATCGGTCCTCACGGGGCAGGTCTTCTGGATCGCTTTGGCCAGGGCCCAGTCCTCTTCGCTGTACTCGGGCAGGGGGATCTGCTCCATGTTCTCGTAGAGGACCTTCTCCAGAGTGGTGTTGGGCACGGAATTGGCGCAGCCGTCGACGAAGATGGTGGAGAGCTCGGTATCGGTCATCAGGGCGGCGCCTTTGGCGATGTTGTCCACTCGCTTAGTCAGGGCCACGGCGTCGGCGACCTTCATGGAGCGTATCATGTAGAGCACGTCAGCGGTCGCCTGCACCACGTTGGGAGATTTGCCGCCGGCGTTTATGATGGCGTAGTGGATGCGGGCGTCGGAAGGCATGTGCTCGCGCAGGAACTGCACGCCCATGTTCATGAGCTCGACGGCGTCGAGGGCCGAGCGTCCCTTCTCGGGGCTTCCCGCCGCGTGCGAGGAGATGCCCTTGAAGCTGTAGATATACTGGATGCAGGAGTTGTCGGTACCGGTGGAGACGCTGAAGGTGTCGCCGGGGTGCCAGGTGATGGCGGCGTCCAGCTCGTTCCAGACACCGTCTCTGGCCATCAGGGCCTTGGAGGCTCCGCCCTCTTCACCGGGGCAGCCGTAGAAGAAGACCGTGCCGCTCTTGCCCGTCTCCTCGAGGTACTTCTTCACGCCGATGGCGGCGCCGAAGGAGGCGGCGCCCAGCATGTTGTGCCCGCAGCCGTGGCCGTCGCCGCCCGGGACCAGGGGGTCGGGCGAGGCGAGGCCCGCTTTTTGCGAGAGTCCAGAGAGGGCGTCGAATTCGCCCAGTATTCCTATCCAGGGCCTGCCGCTGCCGTATTTGCCGAGGAAGGCGGTATCGATGCCGCAAAGGCCTGTTTCGACCTCAAAGCCTTCTTCCTTCAGCTTTTCGACGTAGAGCTCCGCCGATTTGTATTCCTTCAGCGAGAGCTCGGCGAACTCCCAGATCCTGTGGGAGACCCCGAGGATGAGATCCTTCTTCTCTTCTACCTTGTCTATCGCTTTGCTTTTGAACTGATCCATCTTTACCTCCGCTATTCAAAAGGGCCGCTTAACGGCCCTTATGATTTATCTTTAATAGAGTACCTTGCTTAAAAAGTCTTTCGTTCTGGGATTCTGGGGATGCTCGAAGAGCTCCTCCGGAGTCCCCGATTCGGCGACGATGCCGTCGTCGATGAAGAGTATACGGTCGCTGATCTGCTTGGCAAAGCCCATCTCGTGGGTGACGATGACGCAGGTCATGCCCGATTCGGCCAGATCCTGTATGACGTCGAGGACGCCTTTGACCATCTCGGGGTCGAGGGCGCTGGTGGGCTCGTCGAAGAGCATCACGTCTGGATGCATGGCCAGGGCCCTGACGATGGCGAGCCTCTGCTTCTGGCCTCCCGAGAGCTTTCTGGGATACTCGTGGACCTTTTCCTCCAGGCCGACCATCTTGAGCAGCTCCAGAGCCTCCTTTTCGGCGTCTTCCTTGGAGACTCCCAGCTCCAGGGTCGGAGCGAGAGTGATGTTCTCCAGTACCGTCAGGTGGGGGAAGACGTTGAACTGCTGGAACACCATGCCTATCTTCTGCCTGTGGCGGTTGAGGTCGGTGCTCTTGGCGTCGAGAACGACTCCTTCAAATATGACCTGGCCCCCGCTGGGCTCCTCGAGCATGTTGAGGCAGCGCAGGAAGGTGGATTTTCCGCCGCCGGAGGGGCCGATGATGGTCATGACCTCGCCCCTGTATATCTTTTCGCTGATGCCCTTGAGCACCTGCAGATCTCCGAAGTTCTTGCGAAGGTCCTTCGTCTCTATCAATACTTCATTCTTCTCAATCACTTACGCTGAACCTCTTTTCCATTGACCTGACGCCCCAGGAAAGAACGAGGGTCAGTACGAGATAGATGGCGGCGATGATGAACAGGGGCTGCCAGACCAGGAACTTGTTGGCCAGCAGGGTCCTCGTGTACATCAGCTCGTAGAGCATGAAGGTACCGGCGAGGGAGGTCTCCTTGATCATGGCGATGTACTCGTTGGCGAGAGCCGGGAGTATGTTCTTTATCGCCTGGGGCAGGACGATCTTGGTCATCGTGTGAGAGGCCGTCATGCCCAGCGATCTCGCCGCTTCGGTCTGGCCCTTATCCACGGAGTTGATGCCTCCGCGGATGATCTCGGAAACGTAAGCGCTGGAGTTCAGTATCAGAGCTATCAGCACGTACACTTCCTTGGAGACGCTGTTGAGGGCCGGTATGGCGATGGGGATGAAGAAGTAGGCGATGTACATCTGCACCAGCAGCGGGGTGCCGCGCAGCACGTTGACGTATATCGCGCCCAGGGTATTCAGCGCCTTGCTCTTGGAAAGGTTGATGAGGGCGATGAAGGCTCCCAGTATGCTTCCCAAAGATACGGCGATGAAGGCGTATTTGAGGGTTCCGACCATTCCTCGGAGGAATATCGGATAATAGTCGCGCAGGACGTCTAACAGTCCAGGTCCGAGACCCATCTGCATTCCTCCTACTGCTCGTCGAAGATCAGGATCTGGTCTTCAACATACATCTGCTGCAGAGAATTGGCCTGGGCGAGGATGTGCTTGCCCTGGAAGTCCTTGAGCTCCTTGTACTGCTCCTTGTCCTTGGCGGGAACGATCAGGGTGTGGAAGGACACGTCGTCATCTCCGATGTAGCCGTTGGAGAGCTCGAAGGCGTCTTCACGGTCCTGCTTCCAGCCGAAGCCGGACATTCCGAGGTCGACCTTACCGGTATCGACAGCGGTGAGAACGGCGGAGAAGTCCATGGTCTCGATCTGCAGCTTGACGCCGAGGCAGTCGGCGAAGTACTTGGCGAGCATCATCTCGCTGCCCCAGACGACGCCCTGGTCGTCGATCCACTCGGCGGCGGGGTAGTCGGGGGAGGTGGCGATCACGAGGACGCCCTTGTCGAGGACGCTCTTGAGGACGCCGTCAGCCTTGGAAAGGTCGAGTTCGGGCTTTACGAGGTCGGTGGTGTCGAGCAGGTAGTTGTACTCGGCGTCGGGCACGGCGCCGGCGAAGATGTCGGTGTCGCCTACGATCTCGATGGCGGTCTCGTCTTCGGTGCCGGACTTGATCTTGCAGTTGGCGACCCACCAGGTGTAGTAGCTGTCGGTGTGGCCTTCGGGAACGTGGCCGCTTGGAGTTCCGTTGACGACGGCGACGCACTCATTGATGGCGTTTATCAGGGAAGTCTCGCCCTTCTTGGCGGCGGCGACGTTTCCTTCGTGGATGCCGTACATGGTCAGGTCGAAGTTGATGCCGCTCATGGCGAAGGCGCCGTTGGACTGGTTGACGTAGTTCTGGGCGGTGGTGCCGTCGAGAGCGACGGCGTCGCACTTGCCGGAGGCGAGAGAGAGGATGGCCTGGTCGAGGGTGGATACCAGCTCGAGATTGGTCTTGGCGCTCTTCTTTTCTCCGCAGCCGGCGAGGCTGAAGAGCATTACTGCTGCGAGGATGATCGCGAGGTACTTTTTCATTTTGGTTCTCCTTGTGGTTTGGTGATTATTATGAGCCTGTATTCATACTCAGGTCTCCGTGTTCCGGAGGTTTTTCCTGACTACGGTGATGATTATAGTACTGCATATTTGCATAAACAAGGATTATTTCTGCATATTATCGGGAAATTTTCGTAAAATGACGCGAATTTTGAATATTTCAGACCCCGCGGACATTTTGGACGCCGCGCGGGCGGTTTTCGTGCCCGCGGATCATCATGCATCATACATACACATATTGCATATTCAATGAATATTTACTGCTCCCGCTTTATACTCCCGCCCGCCGGGGATATAATCTAAAGAAAAAACTCCCGCAAAAGAAAGGCCTGCTGTCATGAAACGCCCCTTTGCCTCCAAAGAGACCATCGAAAAGATCTGCCGCGAATACCCTACGCCCTTCTACCTCTACGACGAAAGGGGCATCAGGGAGAACGCGAGAAGGCTGAGGGACGCCTTCTCCTGGGACCGGGGCTTTAAGGAATATTTCGCCGTCAAGGCGACTCCCACCCCCGGCATCCTCAAGATACTTAAGGAAGAAGGCTTCGGCTGCGACTGCTCCTCGCTCACCGAGCTCATGCTGGCGGAGCGCTGCGGCTTTAAGGGCAGCGAGATCATGTTCACCAGCAATGACACCCCGGCGGAGGAGTTCCGCAAGGCCATGGAGCTGGGCGCCCTGATCACTCTCGACGACATCACCATGATAGACTTCCTCATCGAGAGCGCCGGCCGCCTGCCTAAGACCGTATCCTGCCGCTTCAACCCCGGCGGGCTCTTCGTGCTGGGCGAGTCCAAGGAAGGCTTTCAGACCATGGACGATCCCGGCAGCGCCAAGTACGGCTTCACCGAGGAGCAGCTCTTCGAAGGCTTTGAGAAGCTGGCGCGCCTGGGCGTGAAGAACTTCGGCCTGCACGCTTTTCTGGCCTCCTCCACCCTCTCGAACGATTACTATCCGGTCCTCGCCTCGATACTTTTTAAGCTCGCCGTCCGCCTGCGCGAAAGGACCGGAGCGCACGTCTCCTTCATCGATCTTTCGGGCGGCATAGGCATACCCTACAGGCCGGAGCAGCCGGAGAACGACATCGCCCTCATCGGCAGCGGCGTAAAGAAGGCCTTCGAGGAGATACTGGTGCCCGCCGGCATGGGGGACGTAAGGCTCTGCGCGGAGCTGGGCCGCTTCGTCCTCGGCCCCTACGGCGCCCTCATCACCAGGGCGATACACGAGAAGCATATATATAAGGAATATATCGGCGTGGACGCCTGCGCGGCCAACCTCATCAGGCCCGCCATGTACGGGGCCTACCACCACATAAGCGTCCTCGGGAAAGAAGATGAGCCCTGCGATCACCGCTACGACGTGGTCGGGTCTCTCTGCGAGAACAACGACAAATTCGCGGTGGACCGCATGCTGCCGAAGATCGATATCGGGGATCTTCTCTTCATCCACGACGCGGGAGCCCACAGCTTCTCCATGGGCTATAATTACAACGGCAGGCTCAGGTCAGCCGA
>JAEEIC010000246.1 GCA_016281165.1 Bacillota bacterium
AAGACCCGCAGACCGGGCAGGGCTCCCCGTCCTGAAGAGAAGCCGCCATTATGCCCGCCTGCCCGTCCAGAAAGGCCCTGCTCGCCTGCTCATACTCCCGGGACGCGCTGCCGGCGGCGTCCCGGGCCCGGACGTAAAGCGCCGCCGCGTCATCCGCCTCGGCTTGCTTCACTTCAAGCCTTTTCTTATCCTTACTGAGCTGCTCAAGAGCCCCGCGCCTTAACTGGAGCTCCTTCCGCCTCTGCGAAAGGCGCTCCAGTTCCAGCTCCGCGCCCTCGAGCGGCCCCGCCTCTTTCTTCAGTTCCCCGAGCTCGGTCTCCATCGCTTTGATCTCAGAGTAGACCGCTTCCGTCCGCTCCTTAAGACCGCCGAGCTGTCTGCGGCCGTCCGCGAGCTCCTTTCTGAGAGCGTCCCTCCCCGCGTACTCGGGAAGCAGGGCCCTGCCGAAGGCAGCCCTTTCTCTGCAGGCCTTCATCTCCCCGGAGCGCACGGAAAGGACGGCGAGCTCTTCGCCGAGAGCGGCCGCCCGTTCCGAAGCTCTTTCGAGAGCCTCCTTCGAAGCCCTGCGGACCTCCTCTTCCTTTTCCCTCTCCGCCGCGAGAGTCAGCCTTTCGCGCGCGCGGGCGATCTCCTCCTCGAGCGCGGCGAGCCTCTCCTTCTCCTTCCGCTGCGTCTTCCCGTCCTCGAGGCAGAGCCGCGAAAGGATGGAGACCGCCTCATCCGCCCTCATCTCCTCGCTCTTAAGAAGAACGGCCGAGGGATGCCCTTCGGGCAGCTCCGCCGAGCTCCTGAGGCGGAAGAGCTCGAGCTTCAGAGCGTCCTCCTTCCTCGCGAGCTCCAGGGCTTCGCCGTTCATGAGCTCCTGCAGCCTCGCGTACCTCTCCGTGTGGAAGATCTTTGCGAAGATCGCCTTGCGCTCCTCGGTCTTCGCGAGCAGAAGGGCGAGAAAATCCCCCTGCGCGAGCATCGCGATGCGGCTGAACTGCTCCCTGTCGACCCCGAGTATCTCGTTCACCTTCTCGTCGACGAAGCGTATGCCCGTGATCACGCTGCCGTCGGGCATATAGAACTCCGCCGCGGCCCTCTCCTTCGTCTCGCCCTCGCCCCGGCGGAGAGGCCTCACGTACTCCGGGTTGCGCCTTATCCTGTAGGTCTTTCCCCCGTTCACGAAGCTCAGCTCGACCTCGGTGGGAGTCCCGGGCAGGGCGTATTTCGAGCGCAGCATCGAGGGCTCCCTCACGCTGCCGCTGGCTTCTCCGTAGAGGGCGAAGCATATCGCGTCGAAGATGGTCGTCTTGCCCGCGCCGGTGTCGCCGGTTATGAGGTAAAGGCCCTCTGTCCCCAGCAGGTCCATGTCGAGGACCGTCCTTCCCGCGTACGGCCCGAAGGCAGACATCACAAGCTTTACCGGTCTCATATCTCTTCCTCCCAGACTTTTTTTATGAGGCGCGACACGTATTCGCGCTGCTCGCCGTTCATGGGCATCCCGTTCTGAAGGCGGTAGAACTCCTCGAAAAGGTCGAGAGGAGTCCGCGACCAGAGCTCCGCAGGGCTTTGGATCTCCTGCTTCGTGCGTGTCCTCTCGTTGTCGTAGTCGAGCTTCATAAGGAAGGGATATATGGCCTGCAGCCTCGAGAGCCCCTCCGGGATACTGCTCTCGTCGGTCAGGGTGATGTGAAGATACTGATCCCTGAAGTCCGCGTCTTTATAAAAGCTCAGCAGGCTCACCTCGTCGTACGTGCCCCTGATCTCTCTCATCTCCCTGAGCGGGACGAGCGGGACCGTCCTCACGGCGAGATCGCCCTTCTTTCCGAGCGTCACCATGCTCACTGATTTCGTCTGATGTATCTCGGAAAAGGAGTATTTGAGCGGGCTCCCGCAGTATCTCACCCTTTCGCTCCCCGCGTTCTGCGGACTGTGAAGATGTCCCATGGCGGTGTAGTCGAAGGGCTCGAAGAGCGAAACGTCGACGCTGCCCTCTCCTCCCACCATGATATCCTCGGATTCACAGGTGTCCGAGCCGGCGGCGAACTGATGGCAGACGAGCACGTTCCTCGCCGAGGGGTCCACCCCCATCCCGTCTATCGCCGCCTTCACCGCCCCGCTGTAGTCTCCCGCCTCGACCGCGGGGAAGAAAGGCCTGACGCTCGCGGGCTTTACGAAGGGGAGCATGTAGATATTGACCTCGCCCCACTCGTCCTTCATGACGAAGGGGCTGACGCTGCCTCTGTACACAGGGGCCATATGGACCCCCGAGAGCTCCATCAGCCTTCCCCCGAAGGCGAGCCGCTCGGCGCTGTCGTGATTGCCGCTGATGACGAAGATCTGCGGGCCCAGACCCGAGAGCCTCACTAAAAAGCTGTCGAAGAGCTCGACCGCCTCGGCCGTGGGCACCGCCCTGTCGTAGACGTCGCCCGCGATGAGGACCGCGTCCGGCGCCTCGTCCTTCGCGGCGGCGAAGATCTCATCCAGGATGAAGCGCTGGTCCTCGAGCATGGAAAAACCGTTGACCCGCTTGCCCAGATGCAGATCAGAAAGATGCATGAATCTCATTTCCCGGTGCCGGCGAACAGAGCCGGCCGCCTCCTTCCTTTTCCCGCCCGCGCGCCCCGGCCCCGGCAGGAAGATCCTCTGCGGACTGCCAGCTCTTGCCAGAAAGTCCGCGTATATATTATAATCCACTCAGGAGACTTTGGCATGGACATCAGCGTAAAATCATCGCCCGAACTGGATATGGACGAGGTGCGGTTCATCGCCCTCAAGGACGGCAGCGCCTGGCGCCCCGCGAAAAAGAGCGAGGGCGGGGGGCTCGTCTGCCTTTCCGGCTCCTCCATGCCGAAAAGAGAGGTCTTTTTGGAGATGATGGAGCGGGCCGAGGCCCTCAATTCCCCCGGCGGGGAGAACTTCGAGACCACCAGGAGACTGCTCGAAGGCTACCGGGCCATGGCCTTCTCCCAGCGGCGGTCGGATCCCTTCGACCTGAGGACCGCGGGCAGCCTGCCGCGGGCCCCGCTCAAAGCCCCGCGCGAAACGCCGGACAGCCGGCCGCGGGCCCCGCTAAGGCCGTTGAACTGTCCGGAAGCTGCGGATGCGCCGGGCTTTGGCTCCTCCCTGCTCACCTCCGCCGTCCAGCAGGGCATCGAGGCGATGCTCGCCTCCGCCTCCGACGACATACTCGACGCCGGCGAGCTGCTCTACGCCAGGTTCATCAAGCCCGAATACGCCGCCAAGACCGCCGATTTCTACATGGCCCTCTTCAGGAGCTCCCGCGCGACCTACTTCCGCCTCCTGAACAAAGCCGTCTCCCTCCTCTCCGCCCGGATCTTCGGCCTCCTGCCCGAGGACCGCGCCCCGGCAGACGAGTGAGCGGGACTGTTTCCGCGCGCAAAACGGCCAGCTTGATCCGCAGGGGAAAAAGCCATTCAAAAGGCGCGCTCAAAATGTAAAAATATCTTTACATCAGAGGGCTCTCCCGATATAATAGGAATGTAAAATAGTTTTTACATCAAGGGAGGCGCAGCGATGAAAAAGGTCTTTACTAAAGCCGACGAAATGGAATTGGCGGTGAATTATAAAGCCGCCCGCAATGCTTTCGCGTTCCTGGAGCTCGCGCTCTTCATCTACTGCCTTTTGTCTTACCTGAAGACCGGGGAACACTCCTTCGTGTTCCTGATCTTTATCGTTTCAGGCGTGGTGTTCTGGCTGACGAAGCTGATAGAAACAAAACGCCTCGCCGCCCCGGAGGATCCTGATGAAGAATGACATCCGGAAGCTGCGGAAGAACATAGGTCTCAGGCAGGAAGATTTGGCCAGGATCCTGGGGGTCACCAGGCAGACTGTCATCGCGATCGAAAACGATAAATATGATCCCACGCTGGAATTAGCAATGAAGATATCCGAATTCTTCGGGGTAAGCGTGAACGAGATCTTCCACCTGAGGTAGCTCCTGCCACGTCTCGTTTCGTTGAGATATAGGGACTTCTGCAACCCGACGCTCAATGTTTGGCTGCCAATGCGTCGCACTTCGTTGAGAATTGAGACCATCCGCGGCTTGAAACTCAACGTTCCCTGATCGCTATGATTACTTTCGTTGAGAAAATAGGCCAACTATCGCAGTATACTCAACGTTTTTCTTTGGAACCCGGGATTTTTGTTGAGTGAATTCCTGTTTTTCGCTCTGATACTCAACGTATGCAAGATGCCACGTACCCTATTGTTGAGAAAAACGATCATCTTCTGCCCTGCACTCAACGTTTTTCAGCCGGAACAAACTATTTCGTTGAGAATGGAGACCATCCGCGGCTTGAAACTCAACGTTTCCAGACCGCTACAGCAAGTTTCGTTGAGAAAACAGAGCGGCTGGTGACTAAAACTCAACGTTTATCTGCTGAAGCAACTGGTCGCGTTGAGAAAAAGGGGCGGCTTCGTCCCGACGCTCAACGTTTCCCGGCAGGAACTGTTCATTTCGTTGAGAAAAGGACCCGCATTCCGGCCGGACCGCTCATGGACCGGGAGGATGTGTTGCCTCTGCAAATGATCCCGCTTTCAGGCACTCAAAGAGCTGCATTCCCGGAAAGGGCACTCCCTTTTAGGTGTTCAAGGAGCGATGTCCCCGCAAATGACCCTGCTCTCCAGCGCTCAAAGCCGGTAGGCGTCCTTGATGATCTCCCGCGCGAGCTTAAGGTTCAGCCTGCCGCGCTCGTCGTCGAAGGTCAGGATCAGGTTCTTCCCCTGAAAGATCCCAAAACGCGCGTAGACCGCTGCTCTTTCGCGGTAGCTTCCCCTGTAGCTCTCGTCATGGGGCCCCAGGTGCTCATGATAGATCAGCTGCCCGTCGCTTCTCGCGCCGATAAGATCCGGAGAAAAATAACGATCGCCGAACCTCAGGACTTCGTCGTAATGATACATTATCGCAAGCTCATTGTAGATCTCCAAAAGCGCCATTTCTGACTTTGAGCGGCAAAGCACACCGTTTGAGCAGACGTGGATCTTCCTATCCCGCTCCTTCGTGTTCTCCTTATACGGCCTTGAGGCCCACTCCTCCGCGGGAACGTTCAGATATGTCTGCGGGGCCGCGGGAAGGATCCCGTCAGGGACAGGCTTCGGCCAACTGCGTTCGCGCCCATCTCTGCCCAATATCACCGAGGTCTCATCCAGAAGTCCGAAACTTTTCGGCATGACGGCAAGGATATCCTGCTGATCCAAAGATACGCAGCCATCCAGAGCCTCCTCGATGGCCCTGATATTTATCTCAAGCCGCCTTTGCAGCTCGAGCGTATAGGCCTTGTGCGCCAGAGCGGAAACAAGGGCTGGTTTTCTGCTGATGCCCTTTCGTACGAGTTCCGGCCCGGTACCGTCGACTTTGAGGAAGACCGGGTATTTGCCGTTCATCTGCATCCAAAGGGAGCCGGATGGAGCTTTCTTCAATTCCCTGCTGACTTCTCTGAGCTTCTCCTGCTGCATCAACAGCAGCGATTCAAGTTCTGCGAATGTTTTCATAGTCTGGCCACCTGCCTTGATCTGCCACATCTGACTACC
>JAEEIC010000247.1 GCA_016281165.1 Bacillota bacterium
AGGAACTCCCTGAGCTTCAGATAATAGTCCTTCTTGAACTCTTCAGCCAGCAGGCCGTCCCAGTCGTTGCCTATATTGACCATGTTTTTTCCTTTTCGCTCCGCTGACTAACCCAGAAGGAAATCCCTGATCTCTTTGTAGACCGCCTCGCGCTGCTTCTCGTTCAGGATCTCGTGGCGCATGTCTTCAAACAGCAGCATGGAGACCTCGGAGCAGCCGGCGTCCTTGAGGCCGTCGCAGACCTCGGCGACGCCCTTGCCGTAGCCGCCGACGGGGTCCTCGAGCCCGGCGATCAGCAGTATCGGATGGTCCTTGGGCACCTTGCCGTACCAGTCCTTCGAGTTCACGAAGGAGAGCATGGTGAAGAGGTCCTCAAAGCCCGCCAGGGTGAAGGGGAAGCCGCAGGCCGGGTCGTCCACGTACTTCTTCACGTTCTCCTCATTCACGCTGAGCCAGTCGAAGGGGGTCTTCGCGGGCTTGACGCGCTTGTTGTAGGATCCGAAGGCCATGTTGTTGATCATCTTGCTCACCGCGTGGCCGCCCTTCCTCTTTCTCAGCATACGCGTCATGGCAAGCCCCGCTCCCAGGGCCGGGTTGCTGCCCGCGGTGCCCATGATGATGAAGCGGTCGCAGTTCCTGCCGTGGTCGGCCAGCCAGGCCCTCACCACGAAGGAGCCCATGCTGTGGCCCATGACGGAGACGGGGACGTCCGGGAACTCCTCGTGGAGCATGCCGTTGAGCTTCTCCACGTCGTTCACCAGGGTCTTCCAGCCGTCATGCTCCCCCATGTAACCGTAGTCGGAAGGATCGGAGCTCCTGCCGTGGCCGATGTGGTCGTTGCCGGCGACCGCGATGCCGTACCTGTTGAGCCATTTCGCGAAGTCGTCGTAGCGCTCTATGTATTCGCTCATGCCGTGGACGATCTGCAGGACCGCGATCACGGGCATCTCGTCCGGCAGCCATTCGGTCCAGACCACCGTGTTTTTACCGTCGGTGCCGGCGAAAGTGTTTTCCTTTTTCATATTTTCCTCCCGGGCCCGCGGGCCCCGCTCAGCATATCACTTTTTCAGCATATCCTTAAGGTACTCGCCGGTGTACGATCCGGGCGTTTCCGCGACCTCCTCGGGAGTGCCGCTGGCGATGACGGTCCCGCCTCTGGCCCCGCCGTCGGGCCCCAGATCGATTATATGATCGGCGCACTTGATGACGTCGAGATTGTGCTCGATGACTATGACCGTGTTGCCCGCGTCGACGAGTTTTTGCAGCACGTCGATGAGCTTGTCGACGTCGGCGAAATGAAGGCCCGTCGTGGGCTCGTCGAGTATGTAGAGGGTCCTGCCCGTGCTCTTCTTGGAGAGCTCCGTGGCCAGCTTGATCCTCTGGGCCTCGCCGCCCGAGAGCTGGGTCGAGGGCTGGCCGAGCCTGATGTAGCCCAGGCCCACCTCGTGCAGGGTCTTCATGTAGCGGCTGATCGAGGGGATGTTGGCGAAGAAATCCTTGGCCTCGTCCACGCTCATATTGAGCACGTCGTAGATGTTCTTCCCCTTATATTTTACCTCGAGAGTCTCGCGGTTGTAGCGCTTTCCGTGGCAGACCTCGCAGGGCACGTAGACGTCGGGCAGGAAGTTCATCTCGATCTTGATGATGCCGTCGCCCGAGCAGGCCTCGCATCTGCCGCCCTTGACGTTGAAGCTGAAGCGGCCCGCGTCGAAGCCCCTCATCTTCGCGTCGGGAGTCTCGGCGAAGAGCTGGCGTATGGGGGTGAAGACGCCGGTGTAGGTCGCGGGATTGCTCCTGGGGGTCCTGCCTATGGGGGACTGGTCGATATCGATGATCTTGTCGATGTTCTCCGCCCCTTCTATGGACTCGTGGGGGCCGGGCTTGGCCTTGGCGCGGTAGAAGTTCTGGGCCAGGGCCTTGTAGAGGATGTCGTTCACGAGGCTGCTCTTGCCCGAGCCCGAGACGCCGGTCACGCAGATGAACTCTCCCAGGGGGAAATCGACGTCGATGCCGCGGAGATTGTTGGCGCGGGCGCCCCTGACGCTGATGTACTTGCCGCTGCCCTCTCTTCTGCTCTTCGGCACGGCGATCTTCTTCCTGCCGGAGAGATACTGGCCGGTTATGCTCTCGGGACAATTCTCTATGTCCTCTATGCTGCCCTGGGCGACCAGATAGCCCCCGGCCTCGCCGGCTCCGGGACCGATATCGATGATCTGGTCAGCCGCCTCCATGGTCTCCTGGTCGTGCTCCACGACGATGAGGGTATTGCCCAGATCCGTGAGGCTCCTTAAGGCCGTCAGCAGCTTCCGGTTGTCCTTCTGGTGCAGTCCGATGCTGGGCTCGTCAAGTATGTACATCACGCCGACCAGCGAGGAACCGATCTGGGTCGCGAGCCTGATGCGCTGCGACTCGCCGCCCGAAAGGGTCGCCGAGGCCCGCGAGAGGCTGAGATAATCGAGCCCCACCTCGATGAGGAACTCGAGCCTGGCGCTTATCTCCTTGAGTATGAGCCTGGCGATGGAAAGATCCTTCTCCGAGAGCTTCGCGGGCAGGTCCCGCGTGAACTGCAGGGCGTCCCTCACCGACATCTCGGTGAACTCGATGATGTTCTTCCCGCCCACGGTGACGGCCAGGATCTCGGGCTTGAGCCTCTTGCCGTGGCAGGCTTCGCAGACGTCCACGGTCATGTATTCCTCGAGCTTGGCCTTGATCATCTCGGAGCTGGAATAACTGTGGCGGCGCATGAGGTTGGGGATCACGCCCTCGAAGGTATCGTGGCGGTGCGAAATGGATCCGTCGCGCCTGGTATATCCGTAGTCGAGCTTGCGGCCGCCAGTGCCGTAGAGCAGCTCCTGCACGAAGCCGGCGGGAAGATCCTTGTACGGGGTATCCATGCTGACGTGGTGATAGTCGGCGAGAGCCCCTATGAGCTGCTTGTAAAAGCCCGCGTACTCCATGCTCGCGAAGGCCTTGGTGAGAGCGCCCCCGTTAAGGGACAAGTCCTGGTCCTCTATCAGCATGTCGGGATCCATGCGCTCGATGAAGCCCAGGCCGTTGCAGACCGGACAGGCTCCGAAGGGCGAGTTGAAGGAAAAGTCGCGGGGCTCCAGCTCTCCTATGCTCACTCCGTGCTCGGGGCAGGCGAGCCTGGTGCTGTAGACGAGCTCCTTCGTCTCTTCCCCCTGCTGCACGAGGGCGGTCACGAGGCCCTCACCCTGCGCGACGGCAAGCTCCACGCTCTCCGAAAAGCGCCCCTCCTGGCCCTCTCTCACTATCATCCTGTCGATGACTATGTCTATGCTGTGCTTGTAGGTCTTGGCCAGCTTGATCTCGTCCTCGCCCAGGGTCTTGATCTCGCCGTCGACCCGGACCCTCACGAAGCCCTCTCTTTGTATGCGCTCAAGCACCTTCTCGTGCTGGCCCTTCATCTGCCTCACGACGGGCGCGAGCAGGGTGACCCTGGTCCCCTCTCCGAGCTCCATGAGGCGGGAGACGATCTGGTCCACGGTCTGGCTCGTGATCTCCCTGCCGCAGATGGGGCAGTGGGGGATGCCGGTGCGGGCGTAGAGCAGCCTCAGGTAGTCGTATATCTCGGTCACGGTGCCCACGGTGGAGCGGGGGTTCTTGCTGGTGGTCTTCTGGTCGATGGAGATGGCGGGAGAGAGCCCGTCGATGGAGTCGACGTCGGGCTTGTCGACCTGCCCCAGGAACATGCGGGCGTAGGCCGAAAGGCTCTCAACATAGCGCCTCTGGCCCTCGGCGTATATGGTGTCGAAGGCGAGCGAAGACTTGCCGGACCCGGAGAGGCCGGTGATGACTATCATCTTGTCTCTGGGTATCTTGACGTTCAGATTCTTGAGATTGTGGGCCCTGGCGCCCTTTATGATGAGATCTGTCTGCATATCGGATGATAATATTCTGGATCGCTGTATCTATGAAATATCTGGCATGTCGAACGCTTAAAGCAGCGCCGCGGGCCCGCGAACACACCCGCGATGCTCCCGGCCGGAACTAGAGCTTGGCCCGTACCTCGAGCATCCTGTCGCGCAGAAGCGCGGCCCGCTCGAACTGCAGGTCTTTCGCGGCCTGCCGCATCTCCTTCTCCAGCTTCGCCGCGTAATCCTTGAGCTCCGCCTTCGTGAGCTCGAGCAGGCTCTTGCCCTTGTAGTCGTCGACCTGGTCCTCGATCTTCTCGGTGACCTCTATGATGTCGCGCACGGCCTTCCTCACGGTCTGCGGAGTGATGCCGTTCTCTTCATTGTACTTCTGCTGTATCTCGCGGCGGCGGTCGGTCTCGTCGATGGCGGCGCGCATGGCCCTGCTGATCTGGTCGGCGTACATGATGACGTGGCCGTCGGCGTTCCTGGAGGCCCTGCCTATGGTCTGTATCAGCGAGGTCTCGGTCCTCAGGAACCCTTCCTTGTCGGCGTCGAGTATCGCGACCAGCGAGACCTCGGGAAGATCAAGGCCCTCTCTTAAGAGGTTTATCCCGACCAGGGTATCGAAGACCCCCAGCCTCAAGTCTCTTAAGATGGCGTTCCTTTCGAGAGTATCGACGTCGGAATGCATGTAGCGCACCTTGAGCCCCGCCCCCTTGAGATAGTCGGTGAGGCTCTCGGCCATCTTCTTGGTCAGGGTCGTGACCAGGACCCTGTTCCCCTTGGCGGTCTCCTTGTTGATCTCGCCTATCAGGTGGTCTATCTGCCCCTCGGTGGGCACGATCTCGATGGGAGGATCAAGGAGCCCCGTGGGCCTGATGACCTGCTCCGCGTCTATGCCGCCGGCCTTCTCCTTCTCGTATTCGGCGGGAGTCGCGCTGACGTAGATTATCTGGTTCACCCTCTCCTCGAACTCGCTGAAGGTGAGAGGCCTGTTGTCAAGGGCCGAGGGAAGCCTGAAACCGTATTCGACCAGCGAGGTCTTCCTCGCCCTGTCGCCGTTGGCCATGGCCCGCAGCTGCGGCAGCATGGCGTGGGACTCGTCGACGATGATGAGGAAGTCCTTGGGGAAGTAATCTATGAGGGTAAAGGGAGGAGCCCCGGGAGGATTCCCCACGAGATGGCGCGAATAGTTCTCTATGCCCTTGCACATGCCTATCTCTCTGAGCATCTCAAGGTCGTAGCGGGTGCGCTGCTCGAGCCTCTGGGCCTCCAGCAGCTTTCCCCTGTCCTTGAGCCAGACGAGCCTGTCCTCCAGCTCCTCTTCTATGCTCACCAGGGCCTTCTTCATCGCTTCCTTCGAGGTCACGTAGTGGCTGGCGGGAAAGACGGAGATGTGGTTCCTCTTGGCCAGTATCTCGCCCGTCACCTGGTCGAACTCCTTGATGCTGTCGATCTCGTCGCCGAAGAACTCGACCCTCACGGCGTGGTCCATGCCCTGGGGGATGATGTCGACTATGTCGCCCCTGACCCTGAAGGTGCCGCGCTCAAAGCCCAGATCGTTCCTCGCGTACTGTATGTCGGTGAGCTCGATGAGCAGGCTGTCCCTGCTCCGCTGCTGGCCGGGCCTTAAGGATATCATCTGGCCCTCGTACTCGGAGGGATCGCCCATGCCGTAGATGCACGAGACCGAGGCGACGATGATGACGTCGTTCCTCTCGGCCAGGGCGGCGGTAGCGGAGTAGCGCAGGCGCTCTATCTCGCTGTTGATGTCGGAATCCTTCTCGATATATGTATCGGTGGAGGGCACGTAAGCCTCGGGCTGGTAATAATCGTAGTAGGAGATGAAGTACTCGACAGCGTTCTCGGGGAAGAACTCCTTGAACTCGCCGCAGAGCTGGGCGGCCAGAGTCTTGTTGTGCGAGATCACCAGCGTGGGCTTCTGCACCTGGGCGATGACGTTGGCCATGGTGAAGGTCTTGCCCGAACCGGTCACGCCGAGAAGAGTCTGGTGCTTCTTGCCGCTCTTTATGCCCTTCACCAGCCTGCTGACCGCCTCCGGCTGGTCGCCCATCATCTTAAAATCCGAGACCAGCTTGAAGGGCTTCTCTATCCTGTATTCTACTTCCGGTCTTATCTCGCTCATCTTACTCGTTAATGATCTCGTAGAGACCCGCGGCCTGGTCCTTCAGCACGTGCTCCGGGGTCGAGAGCACCCTCACCTTCAGCCTGGAATCGCCGAAGACGATCTCGATCTCGTCTCCCGGCTTCACCTGGGCGGAGGGCTTCACGGCCTTGCCGTTGACCGCTATCCTGGTCTGCTCGCAGGCGTCGTGGGCGACAGTCCTGCGCTTTATGAGTCTTGATACCTTTAAATACTTGTCTATCCTCATATCAGTGAAAAAAAAGGGGCAACCGAAGCTGCCCCTCGAACGATCATACCGCTTATTACTTGTTGACGGCGTCCTTGAATGCCTTGCCAGCCTTGAATACGGGAGCGTTGGCGGCGGGGATGGGCACGACTTCGCCCGGCTTCTGCGGGTTGCGGCCGGTCCTGGCCTTCCTGGACCTTACTTCAAAGGTACCGAAACCGATCATCTGGACCTTGCCGCCGGCGGCCAGTTCCTTCTCGATAGCTTCTACGAGAGCGTTTACGGTGACTTCGGTGTCCTTCTTGGTGAGTCCGGTGTTCTCGGCAACTTTTGCGATCAATTCAGCTTTGTTCATTTTCTCCTCCTGTTATCGCCCTTGGGGCTTATTTTTCTTTTTCTTTTGCTTCGTTCCACAAGGCGTCCATCTCGCCGAGAGTCATATCCTCAAGGGATCTTCCCGAGGCGAGGGCCCGCTGCTCGATGTACGAAAAGCGGTCCATGAACTTGCGGGACGCCGCGTTCAGCGCGTCTTCAGGATCGACGTCCAGGAAGCGGGCGGCGTTGACGACCGCGAAGAGCAGATCGCCGAGTTCCTCTCTCATCCTGTCCTGACCCTGCTGACC
>JAEEIC010000248.1 GCA_016281165.1 Bacillota bacterium
CATCTTTCCCACACGAGCTCTCCGATCTCGCTATCGAGGCCATCCTGGGCATGTTTATATCCTTCGTCACGGTGATGACGGCGGGAAGATAGAGCTCGATCGTCGCGATACCGCCGTCCATCAGCTTCCTGCAGACGATCTTCTTTTCGTCCGCGCTCAGTATCTCGCAGACGTCGGAGGCGAAGTTTATATCCAGCTGCCTTGAGAGCTCCGGCCCTATCTGGGCGGTGTCGCCGTCGACGGCCATGCGTCCGCAGATGATGAGATCGAAGTCTCCGATCCTGCGGGCCCCGAGGCTCAGGGCGTATGAGGTCGCCAGAGTGTCGGCCCCGGCGAAGGCCCTGTCGGTAAGGAGCAGCGAGGCGTCCACTCCCCTCGCCATGGCGTCGCGGAGGAGCCTCTCGGTCGCCGGGATGCCCATGCTCAGGGCCGTTACCCTGCCGCCGAGCTTTTCCTTGAGCCTTACTGCTTCTTCGATGGCATAGCTGTCGAAGGGATTGATGACCGAATTGCGGCCGTCCCTGATGATGGTCCCGGTGACGGGATCGAGCCTCACCTCGTTGGTCGAGGGGACCTGCTTTACGCATACGATGATGTTCATTTATATCCCCTCCTTCTCGCTGAACATGTTGCCGGCTCCCAGCTGCCACTTGGGATCGAAGAGGCGCTTGAGCCTCCTCATCTCGTCTATATGCTCCTCGCCGTACATCACGGTGAGGAAATCCGCCTTCAGCTTGCCCACGCCGTGCTCCGCGGAGACCGCGCCCCCGTGCGCGCTGACCCAGGCGGCCCAGCGTTTGAAGAGCTCCTTCGAGGCCGCGTACTGCTCCTCGCTGTCGGGCAGGATGTTGAAATGCACGTGATTGTTCCCGATGTGCCCCCAGGCCGCGGACTTAAGGCCCAGCTCCTTTATGGTCGAGCGGTACATGGCCATGACGTTCTTGAGCTCGCCCGAGGGGACCGACATGTCGGAGCTCATCTTGGTGATATTGAGGCCCGATTTCCTCTTCTGATCGATGAGCATGTTGACGCTCTCGGGTATGGCGTGGCGGAAGAATATCAGCCTGTCGAGCTCGCTGCCGTCTCTGGCGATCCAGCTGTCCTCCTCCCTGCCGCCGGCCTTCTCGAAGGCCGAGCCCAGGGTGAAGAGCCTTTCGAGGGCCTCCTCCTCGCTGTCCGCGTGTATCTCGGTATATATCACGCTGCTCACCCGCGGCGGGATCTCGGGCAGGGCCGCGAAGGCCGCGCCCTTCTTCTTCTGCGATCTTAATATATCCAGAGCGTCGGAATCGAAGAACTCGAGGGCCGCGTAGCCTTCCTCCTTCTGTATACCGAGAGTGAAGTCGAGAGCCGAAGCCTCGTCCTCAAAAAGCAGGGAGACGCCCCAGATGAAGGAAGGCAGGGGCTGCAGCCTCAGCTCGATCTCGGTGAAGGCTCCCAGGCTGCCGTCGCTGCCGATGAGAAGGTCGATGAGCTCCATATCGGGCTCAACGAAATAGCCGGAAGCGTTCTTGACTTTGGGCATGACGAGAGTCGGGAGCTCCGCTTCGATCGCCGAGCCGTCGTCGCAGACGAAGCGGGCCTTAAGGCCTTCCGCCCTGTCACCCCCGCGCTTTTCTCTCAGCACCCTGCCGTCGGCGAGCACCATGGTGAGGGCCTCGATATACGGCCTGGTGGGACCGTACCTGTAGGTCCTGGCGCCGGAGGCGTTGCAGGCCGCCATGCCGCCGATGCTGGCCGTGGCCTCGGTCGGGTCGGGGGAGAAGAAGAACTCTCCGTCCTTCGCGAAGCGGGCGTAGACCTCCCTGCTCTCTTCGCTGAAGCAGGAGCTGTCGAAGCGCTTGGTGCTCAGCATCTTCCTGAACTCGAGCAGAGAGAGCCCCGGCTCCACGGTGACATAATATGTTTTACCGTCAAACCGCATGCCCAGCACCCTGTTCATGCGGCTGAGGTTCATTATGACCCCGCCGTCGGGCACCGCCGCGGCCGCGAGACCCGTCCTCGCGCCCTGGACGGTCACCCTCACGCCCTTCCCGTGACATTCCTTCATCAGCGAGACGACGTCCTCCGTGCCCAGCGGGAAGGCGATGCCCTCCGCCGTGCCGCTGTTCCTCGACTCGTCCCGCAGATAACCCGCGTATTCCTCGCTGAGCTTTCTGATAGTCTCCATTGAACACTCACTTTCTTTATAAGATCAATACCATCTCGCGCGTCTGCGCTTTACGATGAAACTGTATATCACCAGGGCCGCTATGACGGCCGCCAGCGCCGCCGCGGTCCAGTAGACTCCCGCCGGCAGGCCGCCGCTTATCTTGAGATCCTCCCAGAGCCTGCCGATGTACTCGAGGGTCTCGGGAGAAAGGTTCCTCATGCCGTTGACGTTGAGCTCCTCGGCGAAATGAAAGTCTTCCGGATAGAGGACCTCCATCACGTACTCGCCCATGTCCTCCTGATAATCTTCGTTCTCAAAGACCAGGGCGTCGGGGCTGGCGTAGTAAATGAACTCGGCGCACTCTATGGCCGGTTCCTCCGAGAGCAGGTAATTCATGAAGAGGGCCGCGTTCTCGGGGTTCTCGCTGCCCTTCGGTATGCACATGGAGTCCACGAAGAGGCTGGTGTTCTCGGGATAGAAGAAGCGCAGGTCCTCGTTGACCTCGAGCATGGTGAAGAAATCGCCGGCGTAGTAGGCGCCGATGGCGGCCTCGCCCGACTCCATCTTGTTGTATATCTCGTCCATCACGTAGCTCTGTATCAGGGGCTTCTGCTCCAGGAGCTTGTCGTAGCAGGCCTTCCAGTCGGCGGGATCCTCGGTGTTGAGGTCTATGCCAAGCAGATACTGGGCGGTGGCGAAGGCGTCGCGCGAATTGTTGAACTGCAGTATGCGGCCGGCGTACTTGGGGTTCCAGAGCAGCTCCCAGCCCGTGCAGTCCTCCTCGTCGACCTGCGTGCAGTTGTAGATGATGCCCACCCTGCCGTAGGTATAGGGCACCGAGTATTCGTCGTCCGGGTCGTAGAAGAGGCCCCGGAAATCCTCGCCGATGTACTCATAATAGCACTCGGCCCCGTATTTTTCACAGACGCTTTCGATATTGACCGGCAGCAGCAGGCCCTCGGTCCTCAGCCTGTCGATCATATAGTCCGAGGGGAAGATCACGTCGTATCTGGAGGTGCCGCCGCTGATCTTCGCGTAGAGGTCCTCGTTGGAATCGAAGGTGGTCAGATAGACCTTCATGGACCTTCCGGTGAGCTCCTCGTAGTATTCCTCAAAGCCCGAGAGCACGTCCATGGTGTCGTAGGAGCCGTCGGCCAGATATTCTCCCCAGTTGTAGACGTAGAGGACCTCGTCGCTCCTTCCGCAGGCCGAAAGGCAGGCGATGAGCAGCAGCGAAAGAGCGAGACAGGCCGCGATGGCAAAGGCTTTCCTCATACCGCCATGTCCTCCTCTCTCCCGCCGAGCAGGTCGTAGACCAGAAGGAGCAGCAGCACGGCCGCGAAGATCAGGGTCGAGAGAGCGTAGATGTCGGGCTTGACGCTCTTTTTGATCATGGCGAAGATGTGTATGGTCAGGGTCTCGAAGCCCGCCCCGCTGGTGAAATTGCTGATGACGAAATCGTCGAAGGAGAGCGTGAAGGCCATGATGAAGCCGGTCAGTATGCCCGGGCTTATGAAGGGCAGCTCGACCCTCAGGAAGGACTGCAGGGGCGTGCAGCCCAGATCCATGGCGGCCTCGGGGAGGCTCTTGTCCATCTGCCTCAGCTTGGGCAGCACCGAGAGTATCACATAAGGCAGGCAGAAGCTTATATGGGCGATGAGCAGGGTCCAAAAACTCAGCACCGGCGTATAACCGATCAGTCCCGCCATGAAGACGAAGAGCAGCATCAGCGAGATGCCGGTCACGATGTCGGGATTCATCATCGGTATATTGGTGATCGACATGACGAGGGCCTTGAGCCGCGCCGACCTCATGCGCTCTATGCCCACCGCGGCCAGGGTGCCCAGGAAGGTCGAGACGAGGGCCGCCGATACAGACAGGGTCAGGGTGTTCTTGAAGGCCTGCAGGGTCGCCGCGTCCTTGAACATCTCCCTGTACCAGCGCAGGGAGACCCCGGTCATATGGGCCGTCGATTCCCCGCCGTTGAAGGAGATCATGATCATGACCAGAAGAGGCGCGTAGAGGAAGCCGAAGAGCAGGACCAGATAGGCGCCGGAGAGCTTCTTCATCTTATCTCGCCCCCTTCCCCTTCGCCGAAGCGGTTCATGACCGCCATGGAGATGAGTATGAGCACCATGAGGATGAGGGACAGGGCCGCGCCGAAATGATAATTGACGGCGGTGCCGGTGAAGTAGCTCTCGATGGTGTCCCCTATCAGCTGGAAGGTCCCGCCGCCCAGCTTCTGCGAGATGTAGAAGGTGCTGACCGAGGGCACGAAGACCATGGTTATGCCCGAGATGACCCCGCCCAAAGAGAGGGGCCAGATGACTTTGGCGAAGGTCTGCGCGGGGCTGCAGCCCAGATCGGCCGCGGCCTCTATGAGCTTGGGGTCTATCCCCGCCATGACCGAATAGATGGGCAGTATCATGTAGGGCAGGAAGCAGAAGACCATGCCGCAGATGACGGCGCCGGGAGTGTTTATCATGTGCACGGGCCCCAGGCGCAGGGCCGAGAGCAGCGTATTGATGACTCCGGTGTCCTCCAGTATGGTCATCCAGGAATAGGTGGTGATGAGGAAGTTCATCCAAAGAGGCAGCATGATGAGCAGTATGGCCAGCCTTTGGGCCTTTTTCTTCATCCTGCTGAAGATGAACGCCGCCGGATAGGCGATGAGGAAGCATATCACCGTGGCGATCAGGGCCATGCAGAGGGAATTGACCAGTATCATCAGGTAATTCCCGGCGTTCAGCCTGGTGATGTTCTCAAGGCTGGGGCTCCCCGACCCGTCGGTGAAGGTATAGTAGACCACGAAGACCATGGGAGCCAGTATGAAGAGCGCGCTCCAGACGATGTGGGGAGCCGCCGCCGCCCGCTGCAGTAGGCCCGCCTTCACTTGTCCTCCTCCTCTGTGTTCTCCGAGAGCTGCTCGTGCTCGCTGCTGTAGGAGCTGTAGTCGCCGAACATGTCGGAATATTTCGACTTCTTCATCACGTGGATGGCGTCGGGCTCTATGTATATGCCGATGCGGCTGCCCGCGGGTACGCGGTCGGTGGTCTGTATCATCCACTTGAAGCCCCCGATCTCCACGATGATCTCGTAGTGCACGCCCATGAAGGTGACCTCGGTGACGAGGCCGGTGAGCATGCCGTTTTCGGGAGCGGTGACGTCGACGTCCTCGGGGCGCACGACCACGTCGACGGGCTCGTCCTTCGCGAAGCCCTTATCGACGCATTCGAAGCTCCTGCCGGCCAAGCGGACCCTGAGATCCCCTTCCATGACGCCGTCGAGTATGTTGGATTCGCCGATGAAATCGGCGACGTAGGCGTTGGCGGGCTCGTTGTATATGTCTGTGGGAGCCCCTATCTGCTGTATGATGCCGTCGTGCATGACGACCACGGTATCGGACATGGAGAGAGCTTCCTCCTGATCGTGGGTCACGTAGACGACGCTGATGCCGGTCTTCTTCCTGATGTTCTTGAGCTCGATCTGCATGTCCTTCCTGAGCTTGAGATCCAGAGCTCCCAGAGGCTCGTCCAGGAGCAGCACCCGCGGCCGCATTATCAGAGCCCTGGCGATGGCGACCCTCTGCTGCTGGCCGCCCGAAAGGGTCGAGACGTCGCGCTTCTCAAAGCCCTGCAGATCGACCAGGCGCAGCATCTCCTTCACCTTTTCGGAGACCTCCGCCTCAGAGGGCTTTTTGAGCCTCAGGCCGAAGGCGATGTTCTCGTAGACGTTGAGGTTGGGAAAGAGCGCGTATCTTTGGAAGACCGTGTTGACGTTCCTTTTGTAAGGGGGAAGGTCGTTGATGACGCGGCCGTCGAAGAGGACCTCGCCCTGATCGGGAGTCTCGAAGCCCGCGATGATCCTTAAGGTCGTGGTCTTGCCGCAGCCCGAAGGGCCCAGCAGGGTCAGGAACTCGTCGTCCCTGATCTCAAGATCCATGTCGGTCAGGACCCGGGTGCTGCCGAAGCTCTTGCTGACGTTCTTAAGCTGGATTATGGTCTTCTTTTCCATCGGTAGTTTCTCCAAGCGATCTTATATGCTCAAGGCAGCGCGCGATGTCCGCGGGGACGGGAGCCTCGGCTCTTATCCTCTCGCCGCTCACGGGCTGAGTGAGCTCAAGGCTTTGGGCGTGAAGGGCCTGCCTGGGCATCCAGGCGGGAGGGACGTCATAGCCGAAGAGCCCGCCGTATAGCTCGTCCCCCACCAGTGGATGGCCGATGTGGCTCATGTGGACCCTGATCTGGTGGGTCCTGCCGGTGTCGAGCTTGAGCCTCAGAAGGCTGTAGCCGTCGATGCTGCCAGTCGTGCCGGGCTCTGTATAAAAGCGCTCCAGGACCTCGTAATGAGTGACCGAAGGGTAGCCGAGAAGGGTGACATGGCGCCTCGCCGCGTGCGAGGGGTCCTTGTCGATGGGCGCGTCCACCGTGCCGTCTTCTGCGACTATGCCGTGCACCACGGCGATGTATCTCTTGTCGACCCTGTCCTTCTCCATCTCCTCGGAGAGGAAGTCCTGGGCATGGGCGTTCTTGGCGACGATGACGAGGCCGCTGGTATCGCGGTCGAGGCGGTTCACGAAGCGTATCTTGAAGCTCTCTTCCCTTTGGGCGAGCATGAAGGCGAGGGCGTTGGCGAGGGTCCCGCTCTGATAGTTCTTCGTCGGATGGACCACGAGGCCGGGCTGCTTGTTCACTATCAGCAGGTCGCCGTCCTCGTAGACTATGTCGAGGGGGATGTCCTCGGGATCGAACCAGCTGCTCTCTTCGGGGCAGACCGCGGTGAGAAGGTCTCCTGCCCTTCCTTTTTCGCGTAACTTTACCGTAACATCATTCAGGTAAAGCTCGCCCTCGTACTTGATCTTCTTGATCAGCCGGCCGGAAAAGCCCAGCCTCCTCTGCAGTATCTCCCGCGTATAGAGGCCTTCGTCCTCTTCCGTCAGCCGGTATTCGTATCTTCTGGCCATATCAGATGAACTTCTGGGCGACCCAGCTCCAGTAACTGTAATCGGTCTTCCTGACCAGCAGTATCTCCTCCCGCGCCATGGCGACCGAGATGCTCTCAAAGCAGTCGTAGCGGTATTCGGCCCCGTCCACGATGATGAGGCCGGGGCTGCCCCTGTGCTCGGGCTCGATCTTGACCGTCATGTCCGAGGGCAGTATCACGTCGGAGGTGAAGGCGCGGTAGGAGGTGGTGTTCATGGGCGCTATGGGCGAGACCTGTATGACCGAGACTCTGGGATCGACTATGCCCCCGCCAAGCGAATAGTTATACGAGGTGCTCCCCGCCGGGGTAGATATGAGGAGACCGTCGCCGCTGAAGCGCTCTATGTAGCTTGAGCCTATGCTCAGATCAAGATGGACGATACTGGAGGCGTTCTTCCTCACGACCACGTCGTTTATGCCCTTATATATATCGGTCTTTCCCTCGTCGTGCAGGACCGTCGCCATGAGCGGCCTGTGCCTGTGGACGGTATAATCCCCGGCGGCGACAGAAGCGATGAAGCTGTCGAGCTCGTGGGGCATGAACTCCATGAAAAAGCCCAGATGGCCGGTATTTACGCCCGCTATGGGCACGGAGGGGAACTCGTGATCCCTCAAAAGGCGCAGGAAGGTGCCGTCTCCTCCCACTACTATTATCATGTCGACGTCTTCCTCGAGAAGATCCGAGACCGCGATGCCCGCCGTCTCGAGGGCCCTCATGAGCCGGGGCATGAAAGCCGCGGTGCTGTGCGTGTCGCTGCCGTATATAAAGACTTTTCTCACGTTCTTCATGGGTAAGAGCTCCTGCCGCGCCGTGAAATATAGATCAAGCGATATATTTTACCATAATCGGGGGGATAAAGAAAATACTTATGAGCATAAAAGGCCCTGCTTGCGGGCCCGCGCCGCATCTGTTATCATCATAAAAAAGCCAAAGGAGGCCGTCATGGACAGGAGCATATTGCGAAGATGCCCGCTCTTTAAGGGACTTAAGGACGCGGAGCTCGAAAGGGCCCTCGCCTTTTTTGACGCGCGGGAAAGGGTCTGCGCCAGGGGCGAAGTCCTCAACAGACCGGGGGAGCCTCTGAGACGCTTCGGCCTCGTGCTCTCGGGCAGCATAATGGTCTTCATGGACGATTTCGACGGCAACAGCCTGCTCATGGCCAGCGTGACCCCCGGCGTCACCTTCGGGGAATCTCTCTGCTTTCTGGGGATCGACGCCCAGGTGCGCATAATGTGCGCCTCCGACGGGGCCATCCTCACCCTCGATCCCTCGCGTCTCAAGGACTGCGCCACGCATACGGACGCCTTCGAGGCCTCGCTCTGCGTCAGGTTCACCTCCATGCTGGCGGAAAGAGCCCTCGCCCTCAACGACAGGATACAGGTGCTGAGAAAGAAGACCATCAGGGAAAAGGTCGTGACCCTGCTCTCGCAGTACAGCGCCAAGGGGAGCGGAAAAGTGGAGCTCCCCTACAACAGGGAGGCCATGGCGATATATCTGGGCGTCAACCAGAGCGCCCTCTCAAGAGAGCTCTCGAGGATGCAGGACGAGGGTATCATCAGCTTCAGCGGATCCCGCTTCATGATCGAGCAGGCGGCGAAGGAATAAAGGCGCTTCGGCGTGACCTCCGCAAAATTTAGCAAAAATAGTGATTTATACGAAAATATTCTCTAATAAATACCGCGTTGCATCTGCAATGTACTTATTCCCTCCCCGAATATATATTCTTCTTGGTCATGAGACCGGAAAGGATATATACCATGAAAAAGACACTTAAAATGACTTCCCTGCTCCTCGCCCTCTGCCTCGTCCTGGCCCTTTTCGCGGGCTGCGGAGAAAAGAAGGAAGAGCCCGCCGCCCAGCCGGCCCCCGCGCAGAGCGCCGAGAGCAAGACCGAAGAGAACAAGACCGAGAGCGGCGCCCCCAAAGCGCCCGAGACCGATAAGACCGAAGAAAAGAAGGAAGAGACACAGCCCGCCGCTCCCGCCGAGCCCGAAAAGGCTGTCGAGATAAACGTCGGCGTCCTCAAGGGACCCACCGGCATGGGCGCCGTAAAGCTCATGGACGATTCCGAGAGCGGAGTCTATCCCGACTATCACTTCACCCTGACCGCCGAGCCCACCGACATCGTCGCCAGGCTCTCCAACGGAGATCTTCAGATCGGCGCCCTCCCCACCAACCTCGCCGCCAACCTGTATAACAAGACGAACGGCAACGTCAGGGTCATCGCCCTCAACTGCCTGGGCGTGCTCTACGTGCTCGAGAACGGCGACAGCGTCAAGACTCCCGCGGACCTCGCCGGCAGGACCATCTGGTGCAACGGTCAGGGCAGCAACCCCGAGTACATGATCAACTACATCATCAGGAAGGCCGGTCTGGAGCCCGGAAAGGACGTCGACGTCCAGTTCGGCGAAGCCGGCGACATCTCCGCGAAGATGATCTCCGGCGAGATCGACCTCTGCATGCTGCCGGTCCCCGCCGCCACCGCCATCCTCATCAAGAACCAGGACGTCAGGAGCGCCCTCGACGTGGCCGCCGAGTACGAGAAGGCCGCAAGCGACGGCAGCGTCCTCACCATGGGCTGCCTCGCCGCCAGGACCGACTTCATCGAAGCCCATCCCGAAGCGGTGGCCGATTTCCTCGCCCGCTACGAGAGCACCGTCGGGTTCGTAAAGGACAACACTCAGGACGCCGCCGAGCTGGTCGCCAAATACGAGATCACCGGCAATGCCCAGATCGCGGCCAAAGCCCTGCCCGACGCCGGCATCGTCTGCATCACCGGCGAAGAGCTGAGACCTTCTCTTGAGGGCTACCTCCAGGTGATGTTCGACGCCAACCCCGCTTCCGTAGGCGGAGCGATGCCCGGAGACGATTTCTACTACGCAGGAAAATAGAAGGAAAAACTAAAGGAAACTGATATCAGATGAGCAGGAAGAGCCGCGGCGAAAATAAAATACTCAAAGGCGCGGCCGTCCTGCTCTTCTGGCTTTTTGTCTGGGCTCTCGCGGCCCGCGCGGTCGGTCAGGAGATACTGATCCCCTCTCCATTAGTCGTGATGGAGCATCTGGCTGCCATCGTGAGCGGAAAGGACTTCCTCCCCACCGTCGGGACCTCCCTTCTGCGCATAATCTGCGGCTTCGCCGCCGGCTGCGCCGCGGGCACCCTCCTGGCCGTCCTCTGCAGCGCCTCTTCCGTATTGAGAGCCCTGCTGACCCCGGCCGTCAGGATCGTGAGCTCGGTCCCGGTGACCAGCTTCATAATCCTGGTCATGCTCTGGATCAAGTACACCTACGTGCCGGTCTTCATCGCCGCCCTGCTGGTCGCGCCCATACTCTTCGGCAACGTCTCCGAAGGTATCAGGGCCACAGACCCGGGCCTTCTTGAGGTCGCGGGGATCTACGGCTTCGGCCGCTTCAAGACCTTAAGATATCTCTACATCCCTTCGGTCATGCCCTATTTCTACTCGGGCTCCGTGACCGGAGCGGGCCTCGCCTGGAAGGCGGGCATCGCCGCCGAGGTCCTGACCCTGCCCAAAAAGGCGATAGGAAGCGGCATGTACTATTCCAAGCTCTACCTCGAGACCGCCGACCTCTTCGCCTGGACCATCATCGTCGTCGTCTTCAGCATGCTCATCAGCAGGCTGCTCGAAGGCCTCATGAAAAAGAAAGCGGCCCCCGGGAAGGCAGCCGAAGCGAAAGGAGACTCTGATGAAGCTTGAGAACATCTCCAAGAGCTTCGGAAGCAAGCTCGTCCTCAACCGCGTGAGCGCGGAGTTCACGGAAGGCGTGACCTGCCTCACCGGCCCTAGCGGCTGCGGCAAGACCACCCTCCTTCGCGTGATCGCGGGGCTCGAGACCGCGGACAGCGGCGTTTTGAAGGACCGTCCGCGCCTGGGATCTTTTTCCGGGCGCCAGCGTCCCCTATCTGCCGTAGAGGGCGTAGGCGTTTTCGCTCAGGACCATGGCCGCCGTCTTTTCCGCGTCCTTCAAAGATATGAAGTCCAGCTCCGCATAGTCGCTCATGACCTTTTCCAGCGATCTCTTGGCAGCTTTTGAGGCGAGCCAGACCATCTCGCAGTACCAGTGCTGTCCCGTGCCCAGCATGATCTTGTCGTGGGGAGCGATGGACAGAGCGTCGCGGAGCAGATCGGGGAGCAGATAAGCCTGCCAGAGCTGAGTCTGGGAAAGATCGATATACACGTTGGGGAAATTATAGGCCATCCAGGCCGCGCTGCGGCTCATGGGGAAGCTCCCGTGGATAAATACGATCTTCGAAGCCCGGTACCGATCGTCGTCGAGGAAGGGAGCCATGAGCAGAGGATCCAGGGAACTGACAGCTGTATCGCCCTTGAAGCCGGTGGTGCCGGTGTGCAGATGGACGGGAAGCCCGATCTCTCCTGCAAGCTCAAGAAGGTGACCGAACATGGCGTAATAGACGGTCCTCATGGCCTCGGGATCGCGGGCCTTTGCCTTTTCAAAGGCAGCCTCAGCCTCCCCGTCCGAGACGGATCGGGCGCCGAATCCGCATTTTTCTCCTATGTGGCCCTTAAGGCCGGCGAAACCCTCTTCCTTTGCCTTCCTTACCCTCGCGAGAAGAGCCTCTGTCAGATCGCCAAAGGTCGGGGCGGTATCCAGCAGCCTGAAATACTCGTCCTCATAGCGGAAAAGACGGTAGACCCTGCAGGGAAAGCAGCCTTCTATGCCGCTGTCCATCGGCTCCGCCGCGTCCAGCATGCAGCCGGTGATGTTCTCGTCCTCAAACAGTAGCCTTGTATATGCAGCCAGAGCCTCGGGAGTTTTCGTCATCGAATTTCTGAGCTCCGCTGCAGCTTCCAGGGTCTCGTCACAGCCGAACTTCCTGTGCATCTCGTGGAGCAGATACTTGATGACCGACTGCCGCCTCAGGTGCCGGACAGCTTCCGGGGAGACGCCGGGCTTTCCGTCCTTGTCCTTTATATCCCTGACTCCGTGATAGTAATTGACTGCGAACTCCTCCGGTGTGACCTTGAGCCTGTCGGTAAAAAGAAGATGGGTATGATCGTCAAAATACTCGTATCCGCTGAAATCGAATCTCATCAGCCGTTTCCTCCTTCGTCATGCCTGCCCGATATTGTTTTCGTTAATTATATCATATCATAATAAGCTTTCGCTTTTTGTCTGTAAAAGATACATTTGGTATCGCCCGATGGGCCGGACAGGCGGTAAAAAAGCCCGATGTTGCGGCATTGGCCCGCTTCTGTTATCATCTAACAGTACCATCGATGCGGGGGAGGTAAAGCACTTTGGACAGGGATATCCTAAGAAAATGCGCCCTTTTCAGGGACCTTGACGACAGCGGCCTCGACCGCGCCCTCGCCTTTTTCAGAGCGTCCGAAAGGCACTTCAGAAAGGGAGACGCCATCAACGAACCGGGAAGACCTCTCAGGAGATTCGGCCTGGTCCTGTCGGGTAACATAATGGTTTTTATGGACGACTTCGACGGAAACAGACAGCTGATGGCCAGCGTCATGCCCGGATCGACTTTCGGAGAATCCCTGTGCTTTCTGGGTATCGACGCCCAGGTCAGGATCGAGAGCGTAACGGATTCGGCCGTCCTGGAGCTGGACGCGGAGCCGGTCAGAACGCCTGCCCTGAAGGAAGACGCGGCGGAAGCCGATCTTCGCAGGAGGTTCACCGCCATGCTCGCCGAGAGGACCCTCGCCATGAACGACAGGATCCAGATACTCAGCAAGCCCGCCATAAGAGAAAAGGTGATCACCCTTCTTTCCCAATACAGGGCGTCGCCCGGAGAGACCGTGGAACTGCCCTTCGGCAGGGAAGCCATGGCCAAGTATCTGGGAGTAAATCAGAGCGCCCTGTCCAGGGAGCTGTCAAGGATGCAGGATGAAGGCATTATATCATTCAAAGGGCGGAGATTCACGGTCTGCAGCCGCTGAAACAGGCGGAGATCTGCCATATGCCGGGTCAGGATCAAAGTCCGTCATTATCGGTCTTTTCGAATTTCACGTCCTGTCCGAAACTTCGTGAATAAGTGAACAAAGCCGAAGATCCCGTTGCAGATGCAATATACTTTTCCGGGTTTTCAGGGTATAGTTTTTATGGCCTTCGGGCCGGAAAGAAATATATCATGAAAACTATCAATAAAGCGATCTCACTTATCATAGTACTTGCAATGACCGCAGCCCTTCTTGCCGGATGCGGCGCCGCACCTCAGGCGCCCGCTGCGCAGAAGCCTGCCGAAGCTCCCGCTCAGGAAGCCAAACCCCAGGAGCCGGCCAAAACCAAAGGACCTGCCAAGGCCGAGGTGCCATCCGCTCCCGCCGAGCCCGAAAAGGCTGTCGAGATAAACGTCGGCGTCCTCAAGGGACCCACCGGCATGGGCGCCGTAAAGCTCATGGACGATTCCGAGAGCGGAGTCTATCCCGACTATCACTTCACCCTGAC
>JAEEIC010000249.1 GCA_016281165.1 Bacillota bacterium
AGGAGCACATTGGGGGCCCGCATGAGGACGGTGAGCAGCGCGAGCCTTCTCCTTTCGCCTCCCGAGAGCCTTCCTATCTCCATCGAATGTATGTAGGCGGGGAAGAGGAAGCGCTCCAGCATCTGCGAGGCCGAGAGCCAGCCCTCGTCGGTCCTCACGTTGAGGGCCACGTTCTCCACATATTTGATTAGCCTCACGCCGGGGTCGGGGTCCTTCGTCTCCTGCGAGAAATAGCCTATCTTTACGGTCTCGCCTCTTTCTATCGCGCCGCTGTCCGGCTCCAGCTCTCCCGCTATCATGCGCAGCAGGGTGGTCTTGCCGCAGCCGTTGGGGCCGATGATGCCGACGCGGTCGTTCCGAAGGACTGTATAGTCGAAGTCTTTTATGATCTCCTTTTCGCCGAAGCCCTTGGAAACGCCCCTGAGCTCGATGATCTTCTTGCCCAGCCGGCTCGAGACGCTGCTCATCTGCAGGCGCGGATCCTCGAAGCTCTGCTTCGCCTTCTCGAGCTCCTCGAACCTCTGGATGCGGCCTTTCGCCTTGGTGGTCCTGGCGGGAGCGCTCCAGTGCATCCAGCGCAGCTCCTTCTTGTAGATGGCGGCCCGCTTCCTCTCGCTCGCCATGGCCATCGAGAGCCTCGCGGCCTTTGCCTCGAGGTATTTGTCGTAATTGCCCTCATAGCTCACCAGGCGGCCTTTCTCGATCTCGCAGATGCGGTCCGCGACCCTTTCGAGGAAGTAGCGGTCGTGGGTGATCATGATCACGGCGCCTTTGAACTCACCAAGGCGGTCCTCCAGCCATTCGATCGAGGCTGTGTCCATGTGGTTCGTAGGCTCGTCCAGTATCAGCAGGTCGGCCTTTTCGGCCAGCACCGCCGCCAGGGCGGCCCGCTTCTTCTGGCCACCGGAGAGGGTCTTCATGAGAGCGGATGGGTCATCGATGCCCAGCTTCGAGAGCAGGCTCCGGCACTCGTACTCCTCCGCCCCGCCTTTGAGGCAGCTCATAGTCTGCTCGAGTATCGTGAGCTCGGGGTCGAAGGGCGGACCCTGCGGTAGGTAGGCGCTGCGAAGGCCGTTCATCCTCACGATCTCGCCGCCCTCGGGCTCCAACACCCCCGCCAGTATCCTGAGCAGGGTCGATTTGCCGCTGCCGTTGACGCCGACCAGGCCTATCTTGTCGCCCTCGTGGATCACGAGGTCCACGTCTTCTATGAGCTGCTTCTCGCTGAAATCCTTTTTTATATGTCTTGCCGTGATGAGATCCATGCCGGCTCCTTTCGCCCTTAGTATTCTACCACAGAAACAAAAGCCCTCCCACATCCTTTTGCGGACGGGGGAGGGCCCTTCCTTCGTTATCCGGGTCTAATAACCGATAAGGGTCGCGATCACTATCAGCACGACCTGCAGGGCGAAGCAGCAGGCGTAGACGGGGATGAAGAACTTGTACCACTTGTTGAGGGGTATCTTGCCTATGCCGCACATGGTGGCGACGGAGCAGGTGGGCCAGAGCATGTTGGAATAACCGTCTCCGAACTGGTAGGCGAGAACGGTGGTCTGGCGGGAGACTCCCGCGAGGTCGCCGAGAGGCACCATGATGGGCATGATGGCGGTCGCCTGGCCGGAGCCGGAGGGGATGAAGAAGTTGATGATGTTCTGGGCGACGAGCATCGAGATCGAAGAGCCGATGGAGCCCAGGCCGGTCATCAGCGAGGAGAGGGCGTGGACGACGGTGTCGATGATGACGCCCTTCTGCATGATGATGAGTATGGCCCTGGCCATGCCCACGACTATCATGCCGATGGCGATCTCCTTGTAGGCGGTGATGAAGTTGTCCTTGATCTGCTCGGGCCTGAAGCCGGCGATGACCGAGATCACGAGGGCGGAGATGATGAATACGGCGCTCATCTCGTTGATCCAGAAGCCGAGCTTGAGGGAACCGTAGACTATCACGCCGACGGTGCAGAGCATCGAGAGCAGTATGATCTTATGCCTTCCGGTGAAGACGGTATCCTCGTCGATATCGAGGGTGAAGGAAGAGAAGTCTTCGCCCGCGACGAGGCTCTTGGAGGGATCGGCCTTGACCCTGGCGGCGTAGCGCATGACGAGGAGCGTCATCAGGGCATACTGAAGGAAGAAGATGATCCAGCGGAAGCCGAGGCCCGAGAAGAGGGGAAGCTCGGCGATGGACTGGGCGACTCCTATGGTATAGGCGTTGGTGGTGGCGGAGGCGAAGCCGGTGGCGACGCCCACGAAGCACATGCAGAGGCCGACTATGGCGTCATAGCCCAGGGCGATGGCCAGGGCCACGAAGATGGGGACCAGGCCGTAGACGGTCTCAAGCTCGCCGTAGGTCGAGCCGGCGACGGCGAAGATGAGCATGCAGATGGGGATGAAGTACTTGCTGTCTCTCGCCCTGCTCCTCAGCAGCTTGTTGATCGCCGCGTTGAGGGCCCCGCTCTGCATGGCGCTGTAGGCCCAGAAGAAGCCGAAGCCGATGAGGAAGATGATGTTCCCGACCGCGACGAAGCCTTCGGGTATGGATACTATCATCTGGAACGGATTGACGGGAGACTGCTCCACTCTGGTGTAGCTCAGGGGGTCTACCACAGTATAGCCTGAGACCTCGTCGGTGTAGCGCTCATAGGTGCCGGCGGGGATGATATAGGTGCATATCGTCACCGCGACGATGATGATGAAGAGCAGCACCGGGGTGCTGGGCATCTGCAGGCCTTTTTTCTTCTTTTTATCAGACATAAAAACTCCTTCCGATAAAGATGGAAACTAATTTGATAGTCCGTGTACAAATTATTTTAATTTGGCGGAACACGCCTTGTCAACAATAATAAATGTAAGAAATAAGAACAATTAGGGCGGGACGGCGCGCGCCCGCAAAAGCCTGCCGGCGGGAGGATATTTTGGTCTTGAAACGGCGTCTTTCTTGTGGTATTCTTATAAAGCTTGAACAGAATACGCGGGCGTAGTTTAATGGCAAAACAGCAGCTTCCCAAGCTGCGGTCGAGGGTTCGATTCCCTTCGCCCGCTCCAAAGGAAATGACCCCCGGAAGGGGTCATTTCCTTTGGAAGTGATAAGCGAAGGGGATCGAAGCCTGAGAGGGCGTGGGGCTCCTGTGGAGCCCCACGGGTCGAGCACGCCTGAGGCGCGCGCAGACCGGAAGACCTGCGCAGCAGGGCTTCTTCCCTTCGCCCGCTCCACAGTAAAAGGGCCCCTTGGGGGTCTTTTCTTTTCACATCATTTTCTTCAGTTCAGCCTTTACCCTGGTGAGATCGCTGCAGGTGAGCAGGGGGATCATGCTGTTGATCTCCTCGATGCTCTTATCCCACCATCTGAGACTCAGCAGTATTTCAGTCAGCTCCTCGTCGAAGCGCTTTCTGATCGTCCTGGCGGGATCTCCGGCGGCGACGGTATAGGGATCGATATTTCTTCCTACGACGCTGTTTGCTCCTATGATGGCCCCGTCCCCTATATGCACCCCGGGCAGGATGACGGCGTTCTGCCCGATCCAGACGTCGTTCCCGATGACCGTATCCCCCTTGAGCGGAAGATCCTCCATCGCGGGCGGATCCATGTCCCAGCCCTCCAGAGTATAGAAGGGGAACGTCGTCGCGGCGTTCATCTGATGATTGGCGCCGTTCATGACGAACTCGACGCCGGCGGCGATCTGGCAGAACTTCCCGATGATGAGCCTGTCGCCGTTCCATTCGTAAAGATGCGTCACGTGGCTCTCGAAATCCGAGTCGGCGATGTAGGTGAAGTCTCCGACGATGATATTGGGCCTGGTAAGCGTCGGCTTCACGTATATCTCTTTGTCGTATCCGGCAACAGGATGTATGACGCCGGGATCCGGTCTCTTTCCGTTGTTCTTCATTTTTTATACCTGCTCCCCCGCGATGCTGTTTGGCATTTTTTCTTCCCTTATATTATATCATAAGCGGCAGGGCCGCGGGAGGACCGCTTTCCGCCGGGAAGCGCCGGCCCGGGGGAACAAAAGACTGTGCCTGACCCCGTTCTTTTGTGTTAAGATAAAGACGCGGGCCGCCGAAAAGCGGCGTATATCCGAAAGGAGAGGCTTATCATGGAACGCGAGATACTCCTGCTGGGAGACCCGAGGCTCTATCAGGTCTCGGAAGAAGTTAAAAAAGAAGAGCTTGAAGAGCTGCGGCCGGTCTTTGCCGACATGTTCGACTGCATCAGGGGCATACGCAGGGACTACGGCTTCGGCAGGGCGATAGCGGCGCCGCAGATCGGGGTCATGAAGCGCCTCATCTGCATGCTGACAGACAAAGAGTACGTGATCATCAATCCCAGCCTCGAGTTCGTGGGGGACGAGATGATGGAGCTGATGGACGACTGCATGTCGTTCCCGAAGCTTTTGGTGCGCGTCAGGAGGCACAGGCACTGTATCCTGCGCTATACCGACGAGAACTGGCAGCCGCGGACGAAGATCATGGACGACGACATGGCGGAGCTGATCCAGCACGAATACGACCATCTGGACGGGATCCTTGCGACCATGAGGGCTGTCGACGACAAGTCCTTCGCGATGAAGAAATAAAAGACTATGCCCGGAAAGGAAAGAAGATGAAGACTCTCGGTATAATCGGAGGCATGAGCTACGAGTCCTCCGCGCACTATTACCAGCGCATAAACGATCAGGTGAACGAAAGGGCCGGCGGCCTCACCTGCGCGAAGATGCTTTTGTACAACGTGGATTTCGAGCCCATAAGGCAGATGATGCTGGCGGGCGACTGGGACGGACTGGGGCAGGAGCTCTCCTCCATCGCGAAGACCCTTGAGGCCGCGGGGGCGGACTGCGTCGCGGTCGCGACCAATACCATGCACAAATGCGCCGGCGTCATCGCGGACGCCGTGAGCATCCCCCTCATACACATCGCCGACTGCGTGGCGCTCAAGTGCGCGGAAGCGGGCGTCGGCAGGGTGGGGCTGCTCGGGACCCGCTATACCATGGAGGAGGACTTCCTTTCCGGCCGCCTGAGGGAGAACGGTCTTGAGGTCTTCACGCCGCCTCTTGCCGAGGAGATAGACGATATAGACCGCATCATCTTCGGGGAGCTCTGCAAAGGACAGGTGCTCGACGCTTCAAGGCAGCGCTATGTACAGATAATCGAAAAGATGGTGAAGGAGCAGGGCATAGAAGGGGTCATCCTGGGCTGCACGGAGATAGAGATGCTCATAAAGCCGGGAGACGTCTCGGTGCCGGTCTTCGACACCACCCAGGCCCATATAGACGTCCTGTCGGAGATCTCGCTGGGCATAAGGCCGTTATAGGCAAAAGCTATAGCGCTCGAAAGCCTTGAGATCTCAAGCATGTCCATAGATAAAAGAATACGGTAAACCGCGTAAAAAGACCGTCTCTTCCGGGCAGAAGAGGCGGTCCTGCTGTTTTTTCAGGCTTTCCAGCCGAATTCCTTCATGTCCACGCAGCCGTTGCTCTTGAAGCGGAC
>JAEEIC010000250.1 GCA_016281165.1 Bacillota bacterium
TCCCGCCCCTTCCGACCCTTGCCTGGTCGATGAAGTGCAACACTCCCGACGATCCCTGGGAAGCGGAACAGGCTGAAAAGATACGCGCGGCGGCCGAATACAAGGTCGACAAGCTGCAGGACATCGTCGACTACATCAAAAGCGGCAGGGGCTATACCATACTCGGTCAGCCCGGCGAGTATCTCAGCTACTCCAACGACGGCTACGCGCTGCTCTCCGCCGTCGTCGACGCCGCCTCGGGAGAGACGCTGGAGTCCTACGTTCAGAGGGAGATCTTTGACAAGCTGGGCATGACGCGCACGACCTTCGATCTCGATCTGATGAAGAGCCGCGGCAACTACACCAGCCTCTTCAGCCTCGTCAAGGGCGAGATAAAGGCTTCCGACAACTGGGACGTCGCGCCCCCTTACCGGGGCTGCGGCTGGATCAAGTCCACAGCCTCGGACATGAGCCGCTACTACCTGATGCTCTCGCAGAATGGAAAATTCGAGGGCAGGCAGCTCTTCCCCGCGTCCTGCGTTCAGAGGCTCATCGGCAGGGCGTTCCCGGAAACGGAGGAGCCGGTCTACTGCTTCGGTCTCTTCAAACGCCTTTTCGGCGACGCCGTGATCTGCTGCCACACCGGAAGCCTCAAGGGGGTGTGCTCGGTCGGAAGCTTCATCAAGGACGGGAGCTTCGCGGTCACCGTGCTGACCAACGCCGGCTACGCCAAGGACCGTTATCCTCTGGCCTTCGCGGCCTGCGATCTCAGGCTCGGACTGACGCCCGGGACCCCTCACGACTGGTGCGCTCCTTCCGAAGATGCGGTCGAGGACCCGGCGGCCTATACCGGGCGCTACGTCAGCGACGAGGACCCTTCGGCCGAGGGGACGGTCAGCCTTGACGGACAGGGAGGTCTTAAGGCCTGCATGGCCGGGCAGAGCTTCGACCTGGTCTTCGCCGGCGGCACCAGCTTCATCGCTGTCCCCGAAGGCGGCAGGAAGCTCGACGAACCGATACGTTTCTTTTTCCGGGACGGCAGGGCCTGGGGCTTGACTTTCGGGCACAGGATCGTCCGCCGCAGGGATCGATGAAAAAAGTCTGAAATATGTAAAATAGGACTTGCATTCGGCAGCTTCTTTTGGTATATTATTTGTCGCTGCGGAACGAAAAGCAGCGCATGCGGAAGTGGCTCAGGGGTAGAGCATCGCCTTGCCAAGGCGAGGGTCGCGAGTTCGAATCTCGTCTTCCGCTCCAATATCCGGGTGTAGCGCAGTTTGGTAGCGTGCTTGACTGGGGGTCAAGAGGCCGTGGGTTCAAGTCCCGCCACTCGGACCACAAAGAAAAAGATCGGTCGCAGACCGGTCTTTTTCTTTGTTCTGCAAGGCGGGACTTGGACCCGTGAGGGCGTAAAGCTCCTGTGGAGCTTTACGCGCGAGGCTCGTGTCTACCCTGCATTGGGCCTTTGCCCGGCTGAAGTACTTTCTGCCGTTCTTCTTGTCGTTATCTGTTAGAATATGTATTATACTCTTAAAAGGAGCCATCGCAGTCCGAAAGGAATGAGCGCTGATGACTTATAGTTCTATGGGAACATAGAGGCATATACTGTTACAGACCAAAGCGAGGAAATATAAAATGGACCGTATTATCGATGGCGAAACTGTTAATGATATCTATCTGAGTCTGCTGGACGTATGCGATCATGATGAGAATATCGAACTGCTCAATGAGTACGAGCGCACGATATTGCTGACGCAGGAACTGGCGAATGAAGTAAACAACGGCGGTTTCGCCCAGTTTTTCGACAATTCGTCGGGGAGATATTACCGGGATATAGTACAGGCATTCACGAATATAGGAGCGGTGAGAACGGCGGCGCTCTGCAAGATCGCAGTCTCAGTCTTTGGGGACGCGATGCCCGTCGATTGGGAAGAAAGGCGGGCTTTCCTCGACAAATACGGCGAACTCGCCGAACCGTATTGGGAAAAATGCGATGACCTTTTCTACAAGACCGGAGAAGATCTTGACGCGTTGAACGCGGCATACATCCAAAAGAATATCGAGCACTTTACCCTGACGGTCGAAGATCTTTAGACCGTTAAAGCATCCCTCCCCGTTTATGATCGCCGCGTCGGCTGTGAGACAGTATGAAAGAGCTGGAGACAGATTTCCTGGAAGAATATAAAGTCGTTGACCGTATCTGCGGGGACGAATACCTGAGCCAGAATGGTATGAGCGAGTATATCCTGCAGATGGAGGAGGCCCGGGAGACGGGCCGGGGCTTTATCCCCTCGTGGGACGGATACTACCGCACGCTGAAGAGGCTGCGCCGCATAAGGAATCAGATCGTGCATGATTCTTACGGATCTGAATGCTCCGAACAGGATCTTGAAGACCTCAAAGCCTTCCATAAAGATCTTATCAGCATTGAAGATCCTTTGGCTCTGCTCGGAAAATACGAGCGGAGATCGGGATCAGTCGAAGATAAACAGGTAGATGACGCGTCTGACGCTCCGTCCGACGAACAGGAGAGCGAAAGCGGCATCCTGTTTTATATACTCTTCGGCATTCTTGCTGCCGTTGCCATCGTCTTCGCGTTTTGTTCGAGAAGCCGTCTTTTGCCCTGAACTGTCCCGGTGAAAGGCTACATGGTATCCGGACGGAGATTCAAACGAGTGAAAATTCTATCTCCGAGAGCTTGTCCGTGATGGAATTGACCCTGCCGGTCTCCTTAAAGCCCTTGTTCTCATAGAACCGTCTCGCCCTGTCGTTGTTCTCAAGGATCCACAGGCAGGGGGCTCCGGCGCATTTTTTGACCGCGAATTCCAGCAGCAGCGTGCCGAAGCCCATGTTCTGTTTTCCGGGAAGGATATAAAGGTCTTCGATCAGGCTGCCGTTCACCGAAACGACGCCGGCCGGCCCGTCGTCGATGAGCATGTAGAACCTGCTCCCGCTCTCCATCTTCTCGAGGATGTATTTTTCCTGTCTCTTTGGAGAATGCAGCTCGATGAATTCGGGCGCGCAGAAAGAACGGTGCGACTCCTGCCAGGAGACCGAATGTACCCCGGCGGCTTCAGATACATTGTTTCGGTCGACTTCTATTATCATTTTCCCCTCCCGCGATCTTTCTTTTCCGGCTCAGTACTGACTATTTTATAACATTTGCGGGCGATAATTGATATAATAAATATATTGAATGCTCTGGAAAGGAGAGAAATGATCATGAAAAAGTACTTATCTGAACTTATAGGCACCTGTGTGCTCGTATTTATGGGCTGCGGCACGGCCATGCTGGTCGGCTGCGACGCCGCGAACGGCGGCGGCTACATACTCACCGCTCTCGCCTTCGGTCTTTCGGTCGTGGCGATGGCCTACTGCGTGGGCAACATCTCCGGCGGCCACTTCAACGCCGCGGTGACTCTCGCCATGCTGATGCGCAAAAAGATCTCCACCAAGGACGCGGTCAATTACTGGATATACCAGATCGCCGGCGCCTTCATCGGTTCCGGCCTGCTGGCCCTGATCTTCGGCATGTCGGGCAAGAAGGACATGACCGGGGGGCTCGGCAGCAACGGCCTCGCCGGCGTCAACGGAAATGCCTTCGCCGGCTTCCTGGTCGAGCTCGTCCTCACCTTCATCTTCCTGATGACCATCCAGGGGGTGACCTCCGAGAAGTTCAAGCACGGTTCCTTCGGCGGCCTCATCATCGGCCTCACCCTGACCTTCGTGCACATCTTCGGCATCGGTCTCACCGGCACCAGCGTGAATCCCAGCCGTTCCATCGCCCCCGCCGTCATCGCGGCGATGCAGGGCAACGGCGCCCCGCTCGGAGAGCTCTGGGTATTCATCGCCGGACCTTTGGCCGGAGCGGCCCTGGCGGCGATAGTCTACCCCGCGCTCGAGAAGAAATAGAGGCCGGCGGGGCTTAAAAGCAGCCTCGCGGACCGGGATGGAACACCGTTGTTGAATAAAAGGAGGCGCGCTTAGCCGCGCCCGAAAGGAGCGTCAAATGAAAGACAGGAAGAGTATCGCCGCGCTGGCCGCGGCGGGAGCGAAGAGATACAAGGACGAGGCCTGGGAGCAGCTGGTGAGGCTGGCTTCCATCGATTCGGGCTCGGGAGACGCCGAGGGCAGCGCCCGCATGGCGGATGAGCTGGAAAAGATCATGTCGGGCATCAAGGGCCTGCGCTTTGAGAGGATCGAGAGCGAAGGCTTCGGGACCCACATCCTGGCGGTCCTCAACGAAGGGAACCCGAACGGGCGCGTCATCATCTCGGGACACACCGATACGGTCTTTAAAAAAGGCGACTGCGCGTCCCATCCCGTCCACGTCGACGAGAA
>JAEEIC010000251.1 GCA_016281165.1 Bacillota bacterium
GCCGAGACCATGAGGAGCGCGGACGGAGTGGGGCTCGCCGCCCCGCAGGTGGGGATACTCAGGCGCATGGTAGTCGTCGAGCTTGACGGCGTGCTCTACGAGCTGGTCAATCCCGAGATAGTGAGGAAAGAGGGCGTGCAGTACGGTTCCGAGGGCTGCCTTTCGGTGCCCGGCTACGTCGGCGACGTCGAAAGGCCCATGAAGGTCACCGTGAAGGCTCTTAACAGGTACGGCGAGCCCGTCGAATACACGGGCGAGGGCCTGCTCGCGCGCGCTTTCTGCCACGAGCTCGACCATCTCGACGGCGTGCTCTACACCAGCAAGGCCCACGACCTGCACGAGCTGGGAAGTGAAGACGCTGAAGATACTGAAGAGGCAGAGGAGTAGCACATGCTGCGCGTAGTTTACATGGGGACCCCGGATTTCGCCGTCCCCGCTCTTGAGGCGCTGGCGAAGAGCGGCCATGGGGTGACGCTCGCGGTGACAAAGCCCGACACTCCCAGGGACAGGGGAAAGAAGCTGCAGTCCTGCCCCGTAAAGAAAAAGGCGGAGGAGCTGGGCATAGAGGTCTGCACACCGGAAAAGCTGAGAAAGAACGCCGGGTTCAGGGAGAAGCTCCTCGGCCTTTCCTGCGACCTCATCGTCGTCGCGGCCTACGGCAAGATCCTGCCCGCGGATATACTGGAGATACCGAGGCTGGGCTGCGTCAACATCCACGCCTCGCTCCTGCCCAGATACAGAGGGGCCGCCCCCATCCACCGGGCCGTGATCAACGGCGACGAGAAGACCGGCGTCAGCCTCATGTACATGGCTGAGGGCCTGGACTGCGGGGATATCATCGCCCAAAGGGAGACTCCCGTGGCGGAAAAGACGACTGGAGAGCTTTTTGACGAGCTCGCCGCTCTCGGGGCGGAGCTCCTGATCGATACTCTTCCCGCCATCGAAGAGGGAAGAGCCCCGCGGATCCCCCAGGACGAGAGCCTGGCGTGCTACGCTCCCATGGTCTTCAAGGAAGAGGGCGTCGTCGACTTTGCGAAGAGCGCAAAGAGCATCTGCCGCCTCATCAGGGGCTTCAACAACTGGCCCACCGCCTCCACCCTTTACGGCGGACAGGTCATGAAGCTCCACAGAGCGAAGGAGGCGGGCAGAACCGCGGACATCGCCCCCGCGCTTGCCGGGGCGCTTCCCGGGACGGTCATAAAGGCCGACAAGAGCGGCATATATGTCGCCTGCGGGGAGGGCGGGGCCGTCGCTCTTACAAATATCCAGATGCCGGGAAAGAAGGCCATGGACGTTTCCGCCTGGCTTTTGGGCAATAGAATTGAAATCGGCACGGTTTTGGGATAAAATAAACAAAATATGGACAATGAGAGAAGAGCGGCGTTTCTGGCCCTTAAGGAAATAGAGAGCGAAAAGAGCTGGTCGAATCTGGCTCTGGGCAGGCAGCTGAAGGACGGCGATATCTCCGGCGCATTCGCCCGCGAGCTCGTCTTCGAGGTGCTGAGGAACCGTTTGCTCCTCGATTACAATATCGGGCGCTTTCTGAAGAAGCCCGGCCTGGGCCTTTCCGAAAGGATACTGCTGCGCATGGGCTTCGCCCAGCTCTGCCTGACAGATTCGGTCAAGGATCACGCGGCGGTGAACGAGACCGTGGCCCTGGCGAAGAGCTTCGCCAAAGGGCGGGAGGGCTTCATAAACGCCGTATTAAGGAGCTTCATAAGGGAGGGGAAGACCCTCGTCTTCCCGGATCCCGGGGACGGGGAAGACCTTAAGAGGCTCACGGACAGCCTTTCGGTGAGGTATTCCGCCTCCCCCGGCATCGTCAGGCTCTGGCTCTCCTCCTACGGGAGAGAGAGGACGGAGGAGATGCTCGGGGCGGGCCTCACGCGGGCGCCGCTGTCTCTGAGGGCGAACAGCCTGAAGATCACAAGGGACGGGCTCGCCGAAGAGCTGAGATCGCAGGGCTTCGAAGCGTATCCTTCCGGGCTTTCGCCTTACGGACTGAGGGCGGCGGGCAGCGGTCTCATCGCCTCGGAAGGCTTCAAAAATGGCCTTTTCTCGGTGCAGGGCGAGGCCTCGCAGCTGGCGGTGCTCGCTCTCGCTCCCGAAGAAGGCCAGCTGATGCTCGATCTTTGCGCGGCCCCGGGCGGGAAAGCCTGCTTCGCGGCCGAGCTGATGAAGGATAAAGGCAGAGTCGTCGCCTTCGAGCTCTACGAGAGCAGGACGGCTCTCATAAAGGCCTCCGCCGAAAGGCTGGGCCTCGTTTCCGTAGAAGCGCGGGCCGCCGACTCCTCGGTCTTTCTGCCCGAATACGAGGGCAGGGCCGACCGGGTGCTCTGCGACGTCCCCTGCAGCGGTCTGGGAGTCATCAGGCAGAAGCCCGAGATCAAGCTCTCCGATCCCGAAGACCTCGGGAAGCTCACCGCCCTGCAGAAGAAGATACTGGCGAACGGGCTGAGGTACCTCAAGCCCGGCGGAAAGCTCGTATATTCCACCTGCACCGTTGACCCCGCCGAGAACGGGGAGGTCGTAAAAGAGATCATCAGCCGCAGCCCCGGCTTTTCTGTCGAGGAAGAAAAGCAGTTCTTCCTCAGCGAAGGGGGCCCCGACGGTTTTTACATCTGTCTTATAAGGAGGCAGACTTGCTGAGCGTAGGATTCAAATCTGAC
>JAEEIC010000034.1 GCA_016281165.1 Bacillota bacterium
TGGCAGCCGTGGTCGGGCAGGAAGGTGTAGACCCTGTCGAAGCCGGCCCAGGCCTTGTCCGCCGCCGCGCACAGGGACTCGAAGGCCTTCGCGTTGTGATCGAGCTGGGCGAGGGATATCTCCGCCTCGGGACCGTTGCGGTGCATGGTGCTGTCGAAGTTGGCGTTATAGCAGAGCACTATGTCGTGCTCGTTCCGGGCGATCACCTCGATAGCCCTCTCGTTGCACTCGTCCGCGCTGCCGCACTCGATGTAGTCCATGGGCCTTTCCTTGTAGATCTCGGTCAGGCTGTCGCCTCTGGTCGAGATTATTATAGGCTTCTTCCCCGCCCTGATGGCGGCGTCGAAGAGAGTGTCGCACTTGAGCACGGGCTTGACGTAGGCTTCGATGCCGTGGTCTTTGGGCATGAGCCCGGTGTACATGGAGCCGAAGCAGACCGGAGTGACCGAGGGCATGACCGCCAGGACGGGCAGAGCGCAGGAGCTGTTCCTTATCACCGGTATGAAGCGCTCGGTATACTTCTGGTAGAGCCAGAGGGCGACGGCGTCGGGATTGTAGAGCAGCACCTTCTGCGCCTTGCTGTCTCCCAGGACAGCAGAAGCAGCGGCCAGGGCCGCCTTGTTGCTCTCATCGGCCTTTTCGGGGGCCTCTATCCCCATGAGCTCGCAGATGGTCCTGCAGGTCCTCGTGATGCGCAGTGAGTTCTTTACTTCCATTTCGGTCTCCTTTCTCTTTTTCCGCCCCGCTCACAGGCCCAGCCTGCGGGCCATGTTCGCGATGAAATCCTGGGCGTTGGTGACTATGCCCCTGGCCGACAGGCTGCCCCTGTCGCAGAGCTTGTTGATGGTGAATTCCGAAGCGTCGACGCAGTAAAAATAGACCGGACGCACCGTCCCGTCCGCGAGGACCCGGTAGGAAGGGGTCATGTTGCCGACGGCGATGGAGTGGAGCATGGTGGCGACGCAGACGACCGTGGTCGCGCCCTTCACCTGCGCCCTCATGCGGTCCTGGGCCTCGTAGACGTCGCCCACGACTGGGGGGAGCGGTCCGTCGTCCCTGATGGAGCCGGCCAGCACGTAGGGCACGCCCTTCTTCTCGCAGCTGTAGATGATGCCGTCCTTTATGCCCTCTTTTTCGATGAAGGCGGGGATCCCGCCGCAGGCCCTGACCCTGTTGATGGTGTCGAGATGGTTGTAGTGGCCGTTCGGCTGGCTCTTCTGCGTGTATATGTTCTGCCCCAGGGCGGTCCGAAGCCAGGCGGCCTCCAGATCGTGGGTCGCCAGGGCGTTGCCCGCCAGCACGGCGTGGACGTAGCCCGCCTCTATCATGGAGGAGAAGGCGTCGCGGCAGCCGGCGTCGAAGCTGAAGGCCGGTCCCATGACCCAGACTATCCTGCCGCGCTCCCTGTCATGGCGCAGTATCCCGCAGAGCTCGTCGTAGTCCCTGCCGAAGGAGGTCTCGCGGGAGCGGTTCTTCCTGAAGGCGAAGACGTCGCCGTCTTTCGCGGCCGGGGCGAAGCCGTCCGGGTGGACGTATATGCCCTCTTCACCGTTCTCGCTGCGGCCGGTGATCACGAGCTCGCCCTTCTTGAGCCTTCTTATCTCTTTTACCTCTATCCTGCCGTTATCGTATACGGGGACGCAGTCCATGCGGCTCTCTTCGGCCAGCAGCCAGCGCCCTCCGATCTTGAAATACTCCGGATATATGCTCATCGAGTGGAAGAGAGCGGGAGCGCAGCTGTCTTGGGGAGCGGGCGCCATGGCGGCGTCCGGGGCCTTGACGAAGCATTCCTGCGTAAAGTCCGGAGCGTTGTATCTTTCAGGTTCCCAGTTCATGTGTTTTAAACTTCTTTTCTATAATATTTATATATCTTTGACCGGATCCTCTTCCGTGAAGATCGTAAAGCCTTTCTTTCTGAGCAGGGAGGCGAAGACTCCGTCTCCCGCGGCGAGGGTCCCGCGGAAGGAACCGTCGTACACGCTTCCCGCTCCGCAGGATGGGCTCCTGCTCTTGAGGAGGGCCTTTACGGCGCCGAAAGCGAGGGCCTTGGCGAGAGCGAGAGAGGCGCCCTCTTCGTATTCCTTCGTCACGTCGATGAGGCTCCCCTCCTCCGCCTTCCTCTGATCTTCTTCGGGCATGCCGGCGAGGAGCGAAGTATCGGCCGCCTTCATCAGCACCCTTCCATCCCTGATCTCGGAGGCGTTCCTGGGGGTCGGAAGGCCGCCCAGCCGCTCGGGACAGACCGGGACGAGGTGATAGCGGCGGGAGAGCTCCGCAAGTCCCGCGAAGAGCTTCGGCTTTCCGTCGTAGCGGCAGGCTTCCCCGGCAAGGCAGGCGCTCACGGCGAGGGCGGGCTTAAAGCCGGCTCCTTCCCCGCGGGGGCTTCCTTTTATATATATGCAGGCCAGCATGCGGTCTTTTTCCTTCCTGCCCCTCCAGGAGTAGAAGAGCTCCTCTTCGCAGCAGGTGCAAAGGGGCGAGGCCTGCGCGTCTTCGACCCCGCAGAGGCTGAGGATCTCGAGGTTTATGCCCTTGAGATCGAGGGTGAAGCTGCCGTCCGGCCGGGCGTACATGTATCCTTCAGCCCAGGGGTATTTGTCGAGGAACTGCCCGTAGCAGTCCTCTTTCACCTCGAAGCAGCAGGCGTCGATGCCGGGACCGATGCGCACCTGAAGATCTTCGGGGCGGGACCCATATTCCCTCTGCATGGTGTACACGAGTTCGGCGGCGATCCCCGCCAGAGTCCCCCGCCAGCCGGCGTGGACGAGACCGGCGGCCCTTCGCGCCGGATCCCAGGCGTATATCGGCAGGCAGTCGCCGCAGGTGACCGTAAGAGCGATCCCCGGAACGTCCGTGACCGCCCCGTCGTGATCCTCGAAGATCACGGTCCCTTTTCCGAGCTGCTCTCTTCCGATCACGGCGATATCGGTCCCGTGGACGAGATGGGGCCAGATGACAGCGCCGCCGAAGGTCCCGGACTGAACGCTCAGGGCCTCCCTTCTTTCGAAGGCTCTGGTAGCCCTCGTGGTGAAAAAGGCGCGGGCCCCCTCGTTTTCTATTATGGAGAGCTCTGTGTCCTTCATGATGTCTGCCTTCATACCGTATTGCTTAAAAGCGGGCGGGATATCCCGTCCGCGTAGGTCCTCAGCGCTTTATGACTCCCATATCGGCTTTGGAGAGGAGCTCCATCAGGCTTCCGTAGAAGGCCTCGGGGTCTTCGTCGTCCGCAAGGGAGGCGCTCATCCTAAGGCTCAGGGAGTCCCGGTCCAAAGCGATGGAGACGGGCCTCATCACGCCCGAGAGGAAGGCCCGCGAGCCGGCGCAGAAATCGATGACGTCCTGGGCGCCGTCCTCGGCGAACTCGAGCTGCGAGGCGTAAGAGAAGAGCACCGAGAGGGCGTCCAGAGAGTCCGCCGGGTAAGCGGTGACCTCCAGGCTCTTCCCCCTCGTCCTGTAGTTTATGGGCAGGCCCTGCTGATGCATGGCCGTGACCTTGTCCTTGAGCTCCTGATAGGAGGCCGAGCTTATGACCATCACGGCCTTGAGCCCGTCGCCCTTTACGCTCGAGAGCTGCAGCCCGGGCGCCCCCGCGGGGGGCCTGTTCATCTTTTTCGCGATCTCAAAGCTTAAGGTCTTCATGTTCTAAAGCTTGGGAGAGACAGGCTCACCGCCCGCGGCGTCGGCCGCGGCCTCGGAAGAGGCCTCCCCGATCGCGCCCGCCGGACGCTGGTACTCAAAGCCGGGCAGAGGCTCGACCCTGGTCTCCTCGAGCGGCTTTCCGCTCTCGTCGGTCTTCTGCTCGTAGGGAGCGGTGTTGAGGTACTGCTCCCCGATGAGGGCGGTCATGGCGTCGAGAGCGCCCTTCGCCCTCGAAGCGTGGCCGGTCCTCACCAGCATCTCGTTATTCTCGAAGCCCTCGACCAGAGGGATCACGCCGTAATTGTAGGTGCCGTCGCTCTTCTTCTCCCTGTCTACCCAAAGGGGGATGAAGGAGGTGCGGTCGATGGTGAAGCTCTTGTCGTCCATGCAGAAGGTGATATCGACGCAGGCGATGAGCTCCTGCTCGGTGCGGGCCGCGGCGTTGGCGCCGTAGGTGCCGGAGAGGGTCTCGCTCCTCTGGTTTGAGACGAAATTGCCCAGCGAATAGAACACCGGCACGGTCTTCGTCACGTTCCCGGCGTCGTCGGTCACCTCGACCATGTCTATCTCCTGCGGCACGTGGGGGTGGGAACCGAAGATGATGTCAGCGCCGGCCTTGGCCATGGCCTTGCCCATGTAGCGCTGGAAGGCGTTGCCCGACTTCTGGTACTCCTCGCCCCAGTGCATGTAGAGTATCACGATCTCGGCCCCGTCGGAGCGGCAGGCGTCCATCTGCTGCTTGATCACGGCGAGATCCTTGTCGAGCATCTCGTAGCTGTCCTGGGTGAAGCTGTTGATGACAGTCTCCGCCGCGCTGTTGAGGATCGCCGCGTTGATGGTCCTCTTGCCCCCGTTCCTGGGAGTCTCGTAGGTGTAGGCGACGAGCCCCACCTTGATGCCCTTGACGTCCATGATGACGTAGCGCTTCTCGCCCTCGTGGCGCGAGCCCGCGACTATCATGCCGCACTCTCTCAGATGGTCGATGCTCCTCTCAAGGACGCTCAGGCCCTGGTCCATGATATGGTTGTTCGAGAGCAGCCCCACGTCCACGCCCATGTCGGCGATGTTCTGCGCCAGCACGTCGGGCGCGTTGAAGCTGGGATAGCCCTTGTAGGGGCCGGAGCCCTTAAAGGTCGTCTCCACGTTGGCGATGGAAAGATCCGCGTCGCCCACGTAGGGAGCGACGTACTTGAGATGGCCGGCGAAATCGTAAGTCCCCGAGGCCTTGTCGTAGGCCCCGTCGACCTGGGATTTATGCGCCATCACGTCGCCCACGCAGCGTATGGAGAGCGTCTCGTATACCGGCTCGGGCTCAGGCTCCGGTTCGGGTTCAGGCTCCTTTTCGGCCTTCTTCCCGGGCTTTTCGGTGCTTTTGTCCTCCGCGCCGGGACTCTTGGGCGCCTCGCCCCTGGGGTCTCCCCCCATCTTCGGGTTGACGCCCTTCTCGGACGCGTATACCGTGCCGGAAGCGCTCTTGAGTTTCGCGGTCCAGCCGGGGAAGACCAGCAGCGACAGCAGGAACAGGACCAGGGCCACCAGGGCCACGGCCTTGCACTGATTCAGGAACTTCTGGACCGTATACTTTCTCTGTCTCTGGACCTTCCTTATGGCTGCCCGCCTTTTCACGGTCTCTTCGTCCAGCCGGCGATCGTCGTGGCTCATTACTGCCACTCAAACTTGTTGGTCGCCTCGACAGCGGCTACTTCGTCGCCGAAGTTCTCCTTGAGATAGTTCTCGATGCCGTTCTTGACGGTCATCTGGGAATAGGGGCAGCCGGCGCAGTGGCCCTGCAGCTCGACCAGGACTACCTTGTCATCGGTGTAATCGACGAACTGTACGTCGCCGCCGTCTCTCTGAAGGAAGGGTCTTACCTGCTCCAGCGCTTCCATGATCTTTTCTTTCATAGTTCTGTACTCCTTTTATGATTTTTTTGTTTGATCTTATATTTTACGCGTCAGTCGCCCCAGTTGGGCACGACGACATAAACACTTTTATGGCCGTCAGCGCTTATCATGTTGACGGAGACCTCTTTGATGGGATCGCCTTTGGAATTGAGGCTGATGTTCCCCGTGGCCCCCTCCAGCTTGTAGACGTTGTAAAGCCTTCTCGCGATGGACTGGGTATCGGTGTAGCTCTCGGCCATTTTGATGCCCTCAAGGGCCAGCAGATAAGCGTCGAAGCCCAGGGCGGCCCCGTCGGGCGCGGGCTCTTCGCTTCCGTACTTCTGCGCCCAGGCGTCCTTAAAGACCGCGGACATGCCGGTCTCCACGCCCTCTATGTCGACGTCGGCCACGTAGCAGGCGCCGTCAAGATAACGCTCCCCGCTCTCCGCGTAGGCCGGGTCGGCCGCTTCGATGTCCTTCCAGTCCGAGCCTCCTATCCAGCTGAAATGATAGTCGGCCTCAAAGGCCTGCTTTATGACGGGCGCCGCCTCCCGGGCGGAAGCCGGAAAGTACACCACCCCGCTGCTCACGGTCGAGATATCGAAGAGATAGGGCGTGAAGTCCTCCGTCCCCTCGGGGTACTCGATCACGCTGACAGAGAACTCGCTGCCGGTGCAGGACCTCATCCTCGTGCGGAAGGATTCCGCCAGAGCGTCGGCGAAGTCGTCGCCCTCCTGCTTCAGGACCGCTGCCTGGGACGCTCCCAGACCGTAGTAAGCGTAGCGGGCGGCGGCGTCTCCCTCGTGGGACTCCACGCTGCAGACCCGGAAATAGTAGCGGTTGGTCTCCGTTATTATCGGGTTGACGCAGGTGATCCCTATGGCGGGGATCTCGGCCTTGGCGATGGTATCGCTGGCGGCGAGGCTGAGAGTGCTCTTGCAGCTTCCGAGTATCACCGATACGCCCTGATCCGCGAGGCTCTCGACCGCCTGCGGGCACAGCGCGACGTCGGACTCGTTGTCGGCGTAGACCAGCTCCACTTCGGTGCCCAGCACCTCGGGATAAAGGCTTTTGGCCAGCTCGATGCCGGCGATCTCGGCTTTGGCGTCTTCGGAATCGGCCCCCGTGAGGGGCTCGAACACGCCTATCCTCACCCGGGGGATCTCGACGGCCGGCTCTTCTTCCTTAAAGAAGGTGTTATAGAAATTGTCATAGCTCTCGCAGCCGCAGAGCAGCGCCAGCGCAAGGCACAGCAGCAGGCAGAGAGAGGCTCTCATCTTTTTCATATGGCGGGCGCTATTCTACCAGCGCTTGATCTTTCTCGTCGTCGTCTTCTCGAACTCGGTCTGCCTCACGCTGAAGGCCTTGATCCTCTTGTACATGGGCATGGAGTCATTGCAGGCCTCGACCTCCTGCCTCAGCAGGGCGCGGAGCTTCTCCTCATCGTCCGCTCCGGCCTCCCTCGCCGCGTCGAAGTCGGGGAAGATCTCGGCGCTGACGATGAGATCGCCGCTCTTGTCGTCGGTCTTGCCGGATACCACGGCCTCCTTGATGAAGCGGCTGCGGCAGAGATAGTACTCGACCTCTTCGGGGAAGATGTTCTTGCCGTTCTTGGTCACGATGACGTTCTTCTTGCGGCCGGTGATGTACACATAGCCGGAAGCGTCCAGATAACCGTAGTCGCCCGTCCTGAGCCACCTGTCCTGCGAAAGGACCTTCGCGGTCTCCTCGGGATCCTTGTAATAGCCCAGCATGACGGAGTCGCTGCGGCAGACTATCTCGCCCACGCCGGCCTCGTCGGGCTCGTCTATATAAAGCTCGGTGCCGGGTAGGGGCAGGCCCGCGGAGGCCGCCTTGACGGCGTAATCGGGATTCAGGGCGATGATGGGAGAGCACTCGGTCATGCCGTAGCCCTGGACCATGCGGAAGCCCATGGCGTTGAAATCGCTGATGACGTCGGGATCGATGGCGGCGGCTCCGGCTATCATCAGCTCGAGCCTGCCGCCGAAGGCCTCGTGGACCTCTTTGAACATCCTTGCCGTGCGCTTGGCCAGCCTTTTATCGATGGCGCCTATCCGGGACAGGTTCTTTATCATCTTCAGCAGGGCGCGCATCTTGTCCGCCCGGCCTTCCTTCTCGGCCTTCTTCCAGATCTTGCTGTGCATGTTCTCGAAGATCAGGGGGACCGCTATCATGTAGGTGGTCCCGGCCTCGCCCATGTTCTTCACGATGTGCTTGAGGCCCTCGCAGAAGGCCAGGGTGCCGCCCTGGTAGAGGGAGCCCAGCACGTTGGCCGAGAACTCGTAGGTATGGTGCATGGGAAGGATGGACAGGCCCACCTTCTCGCCGCTCAGGCGGTCGAGGTCGACGTATACGGCCGTGGCCTGCACGTTGCTGCAGAGGTTCCTGTGGCTGAGCATGACGCCCTTGGCCAGGCCCGTGGTGCCGGAGGTGAAGAGCAGTATCCTCATCTCGTCGGGATCGATGGGCAGCTTGTCGTATCTTCTGGTGCCGGCCGCTCTGAGCTTTCGGCCCTTTTCGATCAGGGCGTGCAGATGCAGGGCGCCCAGGTCTTCGGGGGGCTCGTCCATGCTGATCAGCCTGATCGAAGCGGCGTCGACGCCTTCCTCAGCCAGCAGTGACAAAGCTTCCCTGAGCTTGCCGGCCACCTTGGAGGAGTAGCTTATGGCATCCAGGTCCGCCCTTTTGATGAGGGCCGCGATCTCGTGCGGGGGCAGCTCCCTGTCCAGAGGGACGATGACGCCCAGACCGCAGGCGACCGTCAGGTAGCTCACGATCCACTCATAGCGGTTCTCGCCGATGACGGCCATGCGGCAGCCCGAAAAACCGCCGTCGAGAAGGGCCGTTCCCAGGCAGTAAACGTCGTTCCTGAACTGCTCGAAGGATATCTCGAGATAGGGACCGCCCAGGCGTTCCTTGTAAAGATAGGCGGCCTTCCCGCCGTACTTCTCGGCAGAAGCGTTGAGCATGTCTCTGAGGTTTTCTATCGCCGGCAAGGAGCACCTCCCTGAAGTCGTCATCATTATACGCGCATTACGAAAAAGGCCTGTCAGCAAGCCTGCACTATTATATCAGTCCTGTCAAGAATGCGCAAGCCGCTGATGCCGTCCTTTACTTTTCCCCTGTTTCGTTATAATATATCTTGAATATGTATTGCGTTGACTACTATATAATTGGACAGCGGAGTGACGATGCTTCTTTCCTCGGCGAAAAAGGGAATATATCTTAAGAGCCACAAGGCGACCAGACAGATGTCGGTCATGCCCCTGACTCTTCCTGCCGAGGTGCGCATACCCATGACCCACGGAAGAGCGGCGTCCTGCCGTCCCCTGGTCAAAGCAGGAGACAAGGTCGGCGTCGGCCAGCTCATTGGAGAGGCCGAAGGGCCCTTCGCGGTGCCTGTGCACAGCAGCGTCTCCGGCACGGTGACGGGGATAGAAGAGCTCCCCTCCCGCCTCGGCATGAACGATCTTCACGTGGTGATAAAGACCGACGGCAGGCAGAGCAGCGCCGAAGACCTGCGTCCGCCCGTGATCGGGAGCAGGGAAGAGTTCCTCAGGGCCGTGAGAGACAGCGGCCTGGTGGGTCTGGGCGGGGAAGGCTTTCCCACCGCCCTCAAGCTCGACAGCGCCGGGCAGGCCATAGACAGCCTGCTGCTCAACGGCGCCGAGTGCGAGCCCTTCGTCACCTCCGACCACCGCAACATGGTCGCCTACGCCAGAGAGCTCGTGCAGGGAGCCGCGGCTCTCATGAGATACCTGAGCATCAGGGAGACCCTGATAGGAGTGCAGGCGGACAAGCAGGACGCCCTGGACCTCATCGCCGCCCAGTGCGAGGGGATGGACAGCATAAACGCCGCGCCTCTCTCGCGGATCTTCCCCGCCGGCGAGGAGACTCTTCTGATAAGAGAGCTGCGGGGGACGGAGCTCCCCCTGGGAGGCCGCCCCGCCGACAAGAACATACTGGTGCTGAACGTCAGCACCGTCATAAAGCTCGAGCAGTATCTGGTGACCGGCATGCCCCTGGTCTCAAGGACCGTGACCGTCGACGGCGACGTGATCGCCAGGCCCATGAACGTCGAGGTCCCCATTGGGACGGCGATGGGCGAGGTGCTGCGCTTCTGCGGAGCCGACGAGGGCTCCTTAAGGAAGCTCATCGCGGGAGGCCCCATGACGGGGACCGCCCTGCCCGATACCGGCTTTTATACCACCAAGACAGACAACGCCCTGATATGCTTTTCGGCCTACAGGGCGGAAAGAGACCGCGAGACGGCCTGCATAAACTGCGGGCGCTGCATAGACAGCTGCCCCGAGGGCCTGCTGCCCGGCCTGCTCTTCAAGGCCTGGCGCGAAAGAGACGAAAAGGCCTTGAGAGACGGCCTGCTCTCCGCCTGCAGCGGCTGCGGCTGCTGCAGCTACGTCTGCCCGGCCAGGAAGCAGATAAGCTTCGAGCTCGGTCTCGCTAAGCAGTTCCTCATGAAAAAAGAGAGCGAAAACGCGGAAGGAGGATCGGATGAGCGCTGAAAAGATGCTCGCGGTATCCCCCGCGCCCCATATAAACGCCCAGGCCGACACCGCCTTCTATATGAAGAGGGTGTGCCTCGCCCTGCTGCCCGCCCAGATCTGGGCCGTATACATCTTCGGGTCCCGCGCCCTGGCGGCCTCGGCCGTCTCGGTCATATCCTGCGTGGGCTTCGAGTGGATCTTCAGAAGGATGCTGGGCCGTCCGCAGACTGTCGGCGACTGGAGCGCCGTCGTGACGGGCCTTATACTGGCCATGAGCCTTCCCGCCGGCCTTCCCGTCTACATGATCGTGACAGGCGCCTTCGCCGCCATCGTGGTGACCAAGCAGCTCTTCGGCGGCATAGGGCAGAATTTCGCCAACCCCGCCCTGGTGGGGAGGACAGTGCTCTTCTTCAGCTTCCAGAACGAGATGCAGCGCTTCATCGTGACCCCGAGGATGAGCCAGATAATGATAAACGCGGCCGGAGGCCCCGGCGTCATGCTCTCGGCAGACGCCGTCAGCGGCGCGACTCCCCTGGTCCTCTTCTCCAACGCCAGGACCCTGCCCTCCAACACGGAGATGTTCCTGGGCCTGATCAACGGCTCGATGGGAGAGATCTCCGCCCTGGCCCTCCTCATAGGGGGCATATATCTCTGCGCGAGAAAGATAATCAGCCCGGTGATACCCCTGTCGTACACGCTCACGGTCATGGCGGTGGCCCTCTTCTGGGGCTTTGACCCTGTGTTCCACCTCTGCGCGGGCGGAGTCATGCTGGCGGCCTTCTTCATGGCGACCGACTACACCACCAGCCCCATGCTCAGGAGCGGCAAGCTCATCTACGGCATAGGCTGCGGCCTTCTGACCATGTATTTCCGGGTGTACACCTCCTTCCCCGAGGGGATATCCACGGCGATGCTCTTCATGAACGCGCTGACCCCCCAGATCGACAGGCTGACCGTGAGGATCAGGCTGAAAAGACTGGCGAAAAGGAGGGACGTCTGATGGCAGATAAGAAGAGCCCCCTCTCGGCTGTCATAGTGATATGCTCCATCTGCCTCGTGGCTTCCCTGCTTTTGACTCTGACCTATCAGGCCTCGGAGGAGAACGTCAGGGCCAACAGCCTTAAGCAGGAACAGGCGCTCATGACGGAGCTCCTGCCCGAGGGCGACAGCTTCTCCCAGGTCGGGATGAACCTGATGGAGGGAGTGAGCGGCGTCTGGAAGGCCGACAACGGGGCCGGCTGGATAGTCGCCAGCAGCGCCAACGGCCATCAGGGCGAGATAAGCGTGATGACCGGCATCAGCGCCAGCGGAAAGATAAGCGGAGTCCGCGTGACCGATATCGGCGGGGAGAACCCCGGCATCGCCGGCAGGCTCAGCAAGGGATCGTACCTGGAGCAGTATAAGGGCGCTTCGGGCATCACTTCCCTCGCCCCCCGCAGCGGACTGCGTTACATAGAGGCGGTCAGCGGCGCGACCCAGAGCTCGGCCGCGGTATTCAGCTGCGTCAGCCTCGCCCTCATGCAGATACAGGAGATGGAGAGCGGAGACATCGAATGAACAGAAAGAGCAGAAAGGACATATTCTTAAACGGCGTCATATTCGAGAACCCGCTGCTGGTCCTGGCTCTGGGCGTCTGCCCGGCCCTTTCGGTCACCGTCACGGCCTCGGCCGGCCTTGCCATGGGACTTTCCATGCTCTTCGTGACGCTCTGCTCCTGCGTCATGATATCCGCCCTTAAGAAAGTCATACCCGCCAAGGTCAGGATACCCTGCTGGATGGTCATCATCGGCACCTTCGTGACCGTGGCGAGACTGATCATAGCAGCCTATATCCCCGCTCTCGAGAGCAGGCTGGGCGTATATCTGCCCCTGATGGTGGTGAACTGCGCCATCTTCGGCCGCTTCGAGAGCTTCGCCAGCAGGAACAGCATCGTGAATTCCGCCGTGGACGCCCTCGGAACGGGCCTGGGCTACACTCTGGCCCTTACCCTCGCCGGCGCCGTAAGAGAGCTCTTCGGCTCGGGAACGGTCTTCGGCCTTCCCGTCAGCCTGGCCGGCGCCAGGCCCGCCGTCCTCTTCCTCTTCGCTCCCGGAGGCCTCTTCACCCTGGGGATGATGATGGCCGCCGCGAACAAGCTCAGCAGGGGAAGAGCGGCGCAGAAGCAGAAAGACAGGTGCATGAGCTGTCCCGCCGGGACGGTCTGCCCCATGAACGGAAAGGGAGGCTGCGAGAGATGAAGGATTTCTTCTACATCATCATCGGCGCGGTCCTCGTCAACAACGTGGTGCTGATCAGGACCATGGGAGTCTGCCCCCTCTTCGGAGCCTCGGGAGACAGGCGCGCCGCGCACGGCATGTCGGCCGCGGTCTGCCTCATCATGGTGCTCTCCACCGCCGCCGCCTGGCCGGTATACAGGCTGGTCCTCGTGCCCCTGGGCATAGGATACATGGAGACCGTGGTCTTCGTCCTGATCATAGGCGGCCTGGTCCAGCTGGCAGAGACAGCGATAGAGAGCTTTTTCCCCGCCCTGAGGGAAAAGCTGGGCATATATCTCCCCCTGACCGCTTCCAACTGCGCGGTCCTGGGGCTGCTCGAGCAGAACGTGAGGGAAGGACGCGAACTGGGCTACTCCCTCATCAGCGCGCTGGGCTGCGGGCTCGGTTTCTGGCTCGTCATGTATCTCTTCGAGGGCATAAAGAGCCGCGTGGACCGCAGCGACATACCCGAGAGCTTCAAGGGCATGCCTTCATACCTGATCGCGGCGGCCATACTCGGGCTCTCCTTCATGGGGCTCACGGGCCTTCTGGACGGCCTGTTCGGCATGTAGGGCGGTAAAGGAGGACAGATGGACATATTCATAAACGCCTCCGCCGCCGTCGTCGGCCTCGGATTCATATTCGGTCTCGCCGCCGTCATTTTCGCTTCCTTCGGCAGAAAAAAGGACGCGGCGGAAGCTCCCAAAGAGAGCGCCGGCGAAGAGAAGCGGGCCGCGGTGGTCTGCTGCACCGGCATAGACCAGGTCTGCGAAAGAAAACTCGACTATCAGGGTCCCGCCAGCTGCGCCGCGGCCGCGGCCATCTTTCAGGGACCGCTCACCTGTCCCGCCGCCTGCCTGGGCGGAGGAGACTGCGTCCCGGCCTGCCCCAGCAGGGCGATAGTGCTGCGCAACGGCCTTGCCATGGTCAAAAAAGAGCTCTGCGACGGCTGCGGGGCCTGCCTCGGCTCCTGCCCCAGAGGACTCATAAAGCTGCTTCCCGCCGGCACTGCCTACGCGGCCTGCAGTCTCAAGGGCGCGGACAGAGGCGAAGACGTGATATGCGGCGCCGGCTGCGACGGCTGCGGGCTCTGCGCCGTGATCTGCCCCAAGGGCGCCATCAGGACGGAGGGCAAGCTCCCCATCATAGACGAAACGCTCTGCGACGGCTGCGGGCTCTGTCTCAAGTCCTGCCCGAGAAATATCATCCACATCCTTTCCGACGATGTGCTTAAGGAGGTCTAAATGTCAGACACGGGTATATTGATCCCCATCGCGCTGGTATACATGATACTGGCCCTGGTCTTCCCGGTCAAAAAAGGCGGACAGCCCGCCCTGCCCTGGCTCATTTCGATATGCCTGCAGGCCGGGACCGTGTATATGTTCGGGACCATTGAGAGCGCGGTCGCGGAGGCGGTCCCCGGACTGCTCGAGGCCATGGGCTCGAACCTGTATTTCGACGCCGGCGAATACCGGCTGATCGCCGTCGCTCTGTGCGTCACAGTCAACCTGCTGTTCATACTTATAATAAACGGGCTCTACGTCTCTTCCCAGAAGCGCCGGGCGGCCAGAGAGGAAGAGCGCATGCGCGCCGAACTGGGCGCCGAAAGAGCCGAACAGGCCGCGAAGGCCGAGCAGCTGCAGAAAGACATCGCGGCCGCCGCGATAAGCATCAATTCATCCGGCGGCGAGGATACCAAGTCAGGCAGAAGATCGAGAAAAGAAAGGGGTGCAAGATGACCACTTTAAATTTTGACAGGAATTCGGGCCGCGTGCCCGTTGTAGACGCCGAGAGCGGCAATATACTGGGAGAATCCTTCCTTCCCATGTTCTACCGCGGCAGCTTCAGGCTGGCCGGCATCGCGGCGGTGCAGGATGAAAAGCCCGCGCTGCTGTTCACTCCCCCCGAGATCGTGTTCATCAACAAGGTCTGCGCTCTCGTCAAGCCCGAGGCCGCGCACGAGAAGGGAGAGATCGCCGAAGACGCGGACTTCGCCCCCATGGAGCAGGTGACGGTCTTCGCCCAGGGCGCCGTGCCCATGGGACGCATCAGTTCCATCAGCGTCGATCAGAAGACCGGTCTGCCTGCCGGCTTCACCGTGGAGCCA
>JAEEIC010000252.1 GCA_016281165.1 Bacillota bacterium
ATCCAGAACGGCGTCGTTATAGACCACATCACCCCGGGGCAGGGCATGAGGCTCTACGAGCTTCTGGGCCTGGACAGGCTCGACTGCTCCGTCGCCATCATCAAGAACGCCATGGGCAGCCGCGGCCTGCGCAAGGACATCATCAAGATCGATCAGGAGCTCGATCTCGATCTTGACGTCATCGGTTACGTCGATCCCGGCGCCACCGTCAATCTCATCAGGGACGGAGCCGTGGTCGAGAAAAAGACCATCGATATGCCCGAAAGGCTCGTGGACGTCATCAAATGCAGGAATCCCCGCTGCATCACCGGCAGCGAGCAGGAGCTCGCGCACGTCTTCGTCCTCACCGACAGGGAGAACAAGATCTACCGCTGCCTGTACTGCGAAGCGCAGGCCCAGCAGTAAGGGGACGAACTCCGAACGATCAGCCGCGAGCTTAGACAAAACGTTCGGCTTTGGTCGCGAAATTTCGATAATAATATTCAGAAAATTTGTCGAAATTCCTTGATTCATCTTTTGCTGTGTGCTATGATGTGGCGTATTTTTGTTTGAGCCTTCTGCGACTGACGGAAGAATGTGGAGCACCACAGAGGAGCGGAAGGAATAGAGAAAAGAGCCGACCGTCTGGGCACACCTATAACGCGATGTACGGGTGTGCCCTTGTATTTTTCGAAGGAGGATACGCATGAAGAAAGTCGGGATAATCATGGGGAGCGACAGCGACCTTCCCATAATCCAGAAGGCGGTGAAGATGCTCGACAGCCTGGGAGTGCCCTATGAGGTCCACGTTTATTCGGCCCACAGGACCCCCGAGCAGGCGAGAGACTTCGCTTTGAACGCCAGGAAGAACGGTTTCGGAGCCCTGATCGCGGCAGCCGGCATGGCCGCCCATCTGGCGGGAGCCATAGCCGCCAACACGACCCTGCCTGTGATAGGCATACCCTGCAGGTCCTCGAACCTCGACGGGCTCGACGCTCTGCTGGCAACGGTACAGATGCCCACCGGCATCCCCGTCGCCACGGTCGCCATCGACGGCGGAGGCAACGCGGCTCTTCTGGCCGCCCAGATCCTCGCGGTCGAAGACGCGGAGCTGGCCGCAAAGCTCGACGCCAAGAGGAAGAGCGACGCCGAGGCGGTGCTGGCAAAGGACGCCGGCATAGCGGAAAGACTTTAGATCGTTTTTAAATGTCAACCATTTCAAAGATATATCAGCATCACAGCAGTAAGGAGAGTAAAATGGAACTTGTTTACACCGGAAAGACCAAGAATGTTTACGCGCTCGAGAACGGCAATTATCTGCTCAAGTTCAAGGATGACGTCACCGGAGCCGACGGAGTCTTCGATCCCGGCATGAACCAGGTGGGTCTCACCATCGAGGGCGTGGGCGACGTCAATCTGCGCATGTCCATCTACTATTTCGAGAAGCTCAACGCGGCCGGCATCAAGACCCATTACGTCAGCGCCGATCTCGCCAACACCACCATGGAAGTCCTGCCCGCCAAGGTATTCGGCAAGGGCCTCGAGGTGATCTGCCGCCACAAGGCAGTCGGAAGCTTCTACCGCCGCTACAGCGACTACATCGAAGAGGGAGCCGATCTTCCCGCCTACGTCGAGATGACCTTCAAGAACGACGCCAAGGGCGATCCCCTCGTGACCAAGGACGGCCTCGTGATCCTGGGAGTCATGACCGAGAAGCAGTATGACGACATCAAGGAGATGACCCAGAAGATCACCCAGATCGTGGCCGACGACATGCTCGAGAAGGGCCTGGTCCTCTACGACATCAAGTTCGAGTTCGGTTACGACGCCGACGGCAACGTCATGCTCATCGACGAGATCGCTTCCGGCAACATGCGCGTCTACAAGGACGGAGAGTACATCCAGCCCATGACCCTCTCCGAGCTCTTCTTCGCGAAATAAAAAAAGACATCCCCACCGCGCATAAAACAGGAGGTTTTCAATGGGCGGATTTTTCGGTATCACCTCTAAACACGACTGCATGACCGACGTCTTCTTCGGCACCGACTATCATTCCCATCTCGGTACCCGCCGGGGAGGCATGGCGGCCTTCGATCCCGAGATCGGTCTGCAGAGGGAGATACACAGCATAGAGAACGCGCCCTTCAGGACCAGATTCGCCAACATCTTCAATGAAATGAAGGGAAACTCGGTCATAGGCTGCATAAGCGACAGCGATCCCCAGCCCATGATGGTGAGATCCAATCTCGGCACCTACGCCATCTGCACCGTGGGCGTCATCAACAACTCGAAGCAGCTGATAGACCAGTACCTTTCCTTCAGCGGCGGCCATTTCGACGCCATGACCGGTGGCAGGGTCAACAGCACCGAGCTGATGGCGGCCCTGATAGACCAGAAGAGCAGCTTCGAGGAGGGCATAGCCTTCGCCCAGAAGCAGATAGTCGGGACGGCCAACGTCCTGATCCTCACCGATGACGGCTCGCTGATCACCGCCAGAGACCGCATGGGCAGGATCCCCGTCAGCATAGGCAGAAGGGAGGACGGCTACGCCGTGTCCTTCGAGGAATTCGCCTATGAAAAGCTGGGCTTCACCTTTGAAAAGGAGCTCGGCCCCGGAGAGATAGTGAAGCTCACCCCCGATTCGCTCACGGTGCTGAGCCCGGCGAGAAAGAAGAAGAGGATCTGCGCCTTCCTCTGGAGCTACTACGGTTATCCGACTTCGACCTATGAAGGCGTCAACGTCGAGGCCATGCGCTACCGCAACGGCGCCATCATGGCCGCGGCGGACAGGGAGAACGGCACCGCCCAGGACATAGACTACGTGGGAGGAGTCCCCGATTCGGGAACTCCCCATGCCATCGGCTACGCCAACGAGGCGGGCAAGCACTTCGCCAGGGCCTTCATCAAGTACACCCCGACCTGGGCCAGGAGCTTCATGCCTCCCAACCAGACCGAGAGGAACCGCATCGCCCAGATGAAGCAGATCCCCGTCAAGGAGCTCATCCAGGACAAGAACCTGCTCTTCGTCGACGATTCGATCGTAAGAGGCACCCAGCTCAAGGAGACCGTCGATTTCCTCTACGCCAGCGGCGCCAAGGCGGTCCACATGAGGTCGGCCTGCCCGCCCATCATGTACGCCTGCAAGTACCTCAACTTCTCGCGCTCTAACAGCGAGATGGAGCTGCTAAGCCGCAGGATCATCATCGAGCTCGAGGGCGAGGACGGCCTCAAGCACATCGACGAGTACAGCGACGGCAGCACCGAGAGGGGCAGGAACCTGCGCCGGGCAATAGCGGAGAAGTTCCAGTTCGCTTCGCTGGAGTTCCAGTCGCTCGAGGGCGTGATCGAAGCGATAGGCATAGAACCCTGCGATCTGTGCACCTACTGCTGGAACGGAAAGGAATAAAAGGAACATACAAATGAGCAGCAAATCAAGATCTGAAGCCTACGCGGCGGCGGGAGTCGATATCGAGGCCGGCTACGAGGGCGTAAAGCTCATGAGAAAGCACGTCGAGCGCACCTTCATCCCCGGAGTCGTCTCGGATATAGGGGGCTTCGGCGGACTGTTCGCTCCCGACGTAAAGGGCATGGAGGAACCCATACTGGTCTCCGGCACCGACGGCGTCGGCACCAAGCAGCGCATCGCCCAGCTCATGGGAAAGCATGACACCGTGGGCATCGACTGCGTGGCCATGTGCGTGAACGATATCATCTGCTGCGGCGCCAGGCCCATCATCTTCCTCGATTACATCGCCATCGGCAAGAACGACCCCGTGAAGGTCGCGGAGCTGGTGAGCGGGGTCGCGGAGGGCTGCGTGCAGGCGGGCTGCGCCCTGATAGGCGGAGAGACCGCCGAGCATCCGGGCACCATGACGGCTGACGATTACGACCTGGCCGGTTTTTCCGTCGGCATCGCGGACAAGAAGGCCATCATAGACAGCAAGAGGATGAAGGCGGGGGACGCGGTCATCGCGCTTCCTTCGACCGGCGTCCATTCCAACGGTTTCTCCCTCGTGCGCAAGGTCTTCGACGTCGAGAACATCGATCTCAAGGCCCCGGCGAGAGAGGTCATGAAGGATAAGGAAGCGGCAGAGCTTCTGGGCGACGCGCCCATAGGCGAGGTCCTGCTCGTACCGACGAAGATCTACGTCAAGCCCGTTCTCAAGGTCCTTGAGAACTGCGACGTCAAGGGCATCAGCCACATCACCGGCGGCGGCTTCTACGAGAACGTTCCCAGGAGCATACCCGACGGACTCGGCGCGAAGATAAAGACTGCCGACGTGAAGGTCCTGCCGGTCTTTAGGGCCATACAGGCCGAGAGCGCGGCGAAGGGCTTCGCCATCAGCGACCGCGACATGTTCAACACCTTCAACATGGGCGTTGGCATGGTCGTGATAGTGCCCGAGAGCGAGTGCGGCAGAGCCATAGAGATACTGAAGGCCGAGGGCATCGACGCCTACAGGGTCGGCGAGATCGTGAAGTCCGAAGACAAGATCATCCTGGAGTAGAAAATGAGAAAGGCAAGGATAGCCGTGATGGTCTCCGGAGGCGGGACCAATCTGCAGGCTTTGATCGACGCCGAAAACAGCGGCCTCATAAAGAGCGGCGAGATAGCGCTCGTGGTCTCCGACAGGAGGAGGGCCTACGCTCTTGAGAGGGCGAAGAACGCCGGCATCGAGGCTGTCTTCGTGAGCAAAAAAGAGAACGGCGGACAGGAGGGCTTCGAGGCCCGCCTGAACGAGCTCTTCGCGGAGAAGGGCATCGACCTCATCGTGCTCGCCGGCTTTCTTTCGATCCTCACGCCTCAGTTCACGGGGCGCTGGGATCACCGCATCATCAACATCCATCCCTCGCTCATACCCTCGTTCTGCGGCGAAGGCTTCTACGGGCTCAAGGTCCACGAAGCCGCCCTGGCCAAGGGCGTCAAGGTGACCGGCGCCACGGTGCACTTCGTCAACGAGATACCGGACGGGGGCGAGATAATCCTGCAGAAGGCCGTCGAGGTCAGGGAAGGGGATACCCCCGAGATCCTGCAGAGAAGGGTGATGGAGGAGGCGGAGTGGAAGCTCCTGCCCGCCGCCTGCGAGCTCGTCTGCGGCAGGATAGC
>JAEEIC010000253.1 GCA_016281165.1 Bacillota bacterium
AACTGATAACCAAGAGAAGAGAGGACCGCAGCGGCACGAGGGTCCTGATCAGCGGCGGTGAGTTCGAAGAGACTGAGAGTGCGGCCTGCCAGGACGGCACCACCATCGTCGTACGAGACCTCTTCTTCAACACGCCCGTGAGGCGCAGGTTCCTCAAGCCCGACAACTCCGAGAGCTCGCTCATCATCGACTTCATGTCCAAGATGGCCGTGGCCTATCCGGGCATCAGGGTGAGGCTCATCAACAACGGGACCATACTTTTCTCCACGCAGGGGAAGGGCGATCTCAAGCAGGCGATACTCACGGTATACAGCCCCGGCATGGTGAAAAAGTTGCTGCCGGTGAACTTCAGCGAGAACGGCATGTCGGTGAGGGCGTACATCAGCGCCCCCTCTGATTCGCGGACCAGCAGAAGGTACCAGATCTTCTTCGTCAACGGCAGGCTCATCAAGAGCAGGGTGCTGGAGAACGCGGTCTTCCGCGCTTATTCCGACAAGCTCTTCGAGGGCCGTTATCCCATGGTCTTCATGTTCCTCACGCTGCCGCCGGAGTCTCTTGACGTCAACATCCATCCGACCAAGACCGAGATACGCTTCCTCGACGAGGAGAAGCTGCAGACCTTCGTCATCAGGGCGGTGAGAAGGGCGCTCCTCGATCCGGAGGCGATGAGAGTGGACGAAGAGGATATAAAGATGGAAGAGCCCGGCGCGGCTGCCGCGAAAGCGCCCGCGGGGCAGGCTCCGCTCACGAAGGGAGATCTCACACATCTTGTTTCGGACGAAAAGGAAGGACGCGAGCCCTTCAGGCCGACGATGGGCCTCAATAAAGATCCTTACCTGCGCGAAAAGCTGAGGAAGGAGGCCCTGGAGGCCGCCATGAAGGCCGCGGCGGGAAAGAAGCCCCTGGTATACGATCCCGAGGGGAGCTCTTCTGTAGAGACTGTTAAACTGGGCTCTTCGGAGGATGAAAAGGAGGACCTCTTCTCGCGGCTTCGCAGCGCCAGAAGGCTCGAAAAGCAGGACGGGAAGGAGACCGTCTATCCCGCCTCGCGCGAGGAACAGACCCTTATAAAAGACTTCGAGGTGCAGGAGGCGATAGCTCCTTCCGCTTCTGAAGACAAAAGGGCCTTCCGCTTCAGCGCCCTCGAGTATATAGGCTCCGTGTTCTCGACCTATCTGCTGGCGAAGGATCAGTCCTGCCTTTACCTCATCGACCAGCACGCTGCGCACGAGAGGGTCATGTACGAGGAGCTGGGCGCGCGCCTTGAGAGAGGGAGCGCGGACAGCCAGATACTGATGATTCCCTATATCGTCCGCCTTTCGCCGGCGGACAAGGAGGCCGCTCTGGGGATGCTGCCGCAGCTCGCCGCCATCGGCTTCAAGGCCGAGGATTTCGGCCCCGCGGAGCTGGCGGTGAAGGAGGTCCCCTCGTTCATGAGCCCCGGGCAGGCCGAGACCTTCATAGACGCCATTTTCGAAGAGGGGCAGTTCAGGGCCGTCAAGGGCGAGATCATGAAGAGCGAGCTCGCCATGAGGGCCTGCAAGGCCGCCGTCAAGGGAGGAGACGCTCTCGACGCGAGCGAGGCGAGGGCGCTCTTCGCCAGCCTCGACGCCTGCGAGAATCCCTTCTCCTGCCCGCACGGAAGGCCCACCTTCATCAGGCTCTCGCGGGGCGAGCTCGAGAAGCTCTTCAAAAGAAAATGATCAGGGCCCTGTTCGTCTGCGGCCCTACGGCCGTCGGCAAGACCGAATACTCGATAAGGCTGGCGGAGGAGCTGGGCGGCGAGATCATCTCCGCCGATTCCATGCAGATCTACAAGTACATGGATATCGGCAGCGCCAAGCCGACGCCCGGGGAGCTCTCACGCGTTCCCCATCATCTGGTCGGCTTTCTCGACCCCCGTGAGCCCTTCAGCGCCGCCATGTACCAGAGGCTCGCGCAGGAGGCGGTCAGGGAGGTCGCTTCCCGCGGAAAGCTGCCCGTGATCAGCGGCGGAACCGGCCTTTATATCAACAGCCTCGTGTACGACATGGACTTTTCCGCCCCGGCGGGCGACCCGCTCGCAAGAGAAAAGATACTGGCGGAGACCGGAGGAGATCCCCAAAGGCTCTGGGAGAGGCTCAGGAGCCACGATCCCGCCGCAGCCGGAAGGATACACGCCAACAACGTCAAACGCGTCCTGCGGGCCGTGGAGAGGCTCGAGAGCGGTGAAGACAGCCTGGCTGACTTCTCCTCGCTCAAGGCCCCGTCGAAGCTCATAGAGCCCGTTATGATCGGCCTGGACAGAGACAGAGACGAGCTCTACCGCCGCATAGATACGCGGGTGGATAAGATCTTCGCGGCCGGCCTTCCCGCCGAGATCGAAAGGCTGATGGAGATGGGCCTCGATTCCTCGGATATATCCATGAAGGGGATAGGATATAAAGAGGTGATAGAGGCGGTGAAGGAGGGAAGGGACCCGCTCAGCGCCGCTCCCCTCGTCAAGCTCAACACCAGGCACTACGCCAAAAGGCAGCTGACCTGGCTCAGAAGATACGAAGACATGAGATGGTTCACCCTTAAGGGCGAGGCCTTCAACGAAGACGTCTTTCAGAGGATGCTCGGATATGGAAGAGAAAAGACCCAGACTGCAGAATAAGACCGACAAGCCCGACAACGTGGTCGAGAGGGAGAACCGCGTCATCGAGCAGTGCGAGGCCCTGCAGCAGGAGCTTCCTTCCTGGCTGCGCGGCTATTTCATGTACCTGCGCGGCAACGTCCTTCCCATGACCAGGCTCGCCTATCTCCACGACCTGCGCTTCTTCTGCGAGTATCTCCTCAAGGAGACCGGGCTCAAAGAAAAACACAGCGACATAAAGGAACTGACCCCCGAAGATTTCGATGATATCAAGGCTGTTGACGTTAATATCTTTATCGACTACTGCAGAAGATACAAGGTGGAGTCGGAGGAAGGGACGGCGATATACGAGAACCGCAATCCGTCCCTGAGCAGGAAAAAGTCGGCCGTCTCGGTCCTCTTCAAGTATCTCTACAGGGACGGCTTCGTGGAAAAGAACATCACCGACGGCTTCGATCCCATCAAGCTCCCCAAGCCCGGCGAGCGCGAGATCAAGGCCCTGCAGGACGACGAGGTCATGAAGATGCTCGATTCGGTGACTACCGGCAGCGGTCTGACCAAGAGGGAAAAGGACTTCTGGGAGAAGACGAAGCAGAGAGACAAGCTCATACTGCTGCTGCTCGTCACCTACGGGCTCAGGCTCTCCGAGCTCCAGCAGCTCAATATCAGTTCCTTCAACTTCGACAGGGGGGAGTTCAAGATCTACCGGAAGAGGGGCAAGGAATCCCTCATGCCCATCAACAGGACCATCACCGAAGCCTTCAGCGATTACGTGAACCTGGAAAGGCCCTCAGACGACACTCTGGACGAAGAGAACAAAGACGCCCTGCTGCTCAGCCTCAGGGGCACCCGCCTCACCGACAGGCAGCTGCGGGAGATAGTCAAGAAATATACCTCTGTGAGCCTCGGCACCAGCAGAAAGAGAGGCTACAGCCCCCACAAGCTGAGGGCGACGGCCGCCACCTCCCTGATCTCCAGGGGCAATTCCATCTACGACGTTCAGGAGCTCCTGGACCACGACAACGTGACGACGACCCAGCTCTACGCCGCCCACAAGCTCAATACCAAGCGCGATCTCATAAAGAATTTCGAATGGGACGAGGATATGATCAAGGACGACGGAGAGAAGAAATAAACGGACAAGACCATTGAAATTTACATTTTATTGACGATAATGATTTAAGGTAAACTATATGCTCAAAGAAACGATCGACTTTATAAAAGAAGAATACGGCATCGACAGCGAAACGCTGGCACTCATAGAAAGAGCCGAGAGGCAGCTCCCGGCGGTCTTCGCGCGCCATGACGACATCGCCCAGCACTGCCAGATAAAAGTCCTCAGGGCCTTCCACAAAAACCATATCAACGAGAACCAGTTCTTCTGGGCCAACGGCTACGGTCACGACGATCTCGGCAGAGAGGCCGTGGCGAAGGTCTACGCCGACGCCCTGGGGGCCGAGAGATGCATCGTGGGGCCTTTCATCCAGGACGGTACTCACGCCCTGGCCTGCACCTATTTCGGGCTCCTGAGGCCCGGGGACGGCTTCATCTACTGCAGCGGAAAGCCCTACGACACCATGGAGACCGTCATAGGCTTGAGAGGCTCGGAACCCGGCACTCTGCTCGATCTCGGCGTCAGGTACTCGCAGGTCGATCTGCTCGAAGGCGGCCGCGTCGACCTTGAGGGCTGCGTGAACGCTATAGGCCCCGATACGAAGATGGTCGTCCTGCAGAGGTCTTTGGGCTATTCCTGGCGGCACGCTTTTTCCATAGATGAGATAAGGGCCTGGTCGCAGGCGTGCAAGTCCAAAAAGCCCGACGTCATCTGCATGGTGGACAACTGCTACGGCGAGTTCACTGATATCCTTGAGCCCGTGCGGGCGGGAGCCGACATCATGGCCGGTTCCCTGATGAAGAACCCCGGCGGCGGCATCACCATGGGCGGCGGCTACATCGCCGGCCGCGCCGATCTCGTCGAGATGGCGGCCTCAAGGGTCGTCTGCCCGGGCCTTGGGACCGATTCCGGCCTCATGTACGATCAGACCCGCAGGATATTCCAGGGCCTGTTCTGCGCTCCCAAGACGGTATGCGGAGCGGCCAAAGGCGCGGCTCTGTTCTCGAAGGTGTTCGAGCTCGCGGGCTATGAAGTGAGCCCAAAAGCGGAGGATCCCAGGAACGATATCGTGACCGCCGTCCGCATGAGCTCGCCCGAGCAGCTGATCGCGTTCTGCGAGGCGGTGCAGATGGCGGCGCCCATCAACGCGGACTTCATGCCCGAGCCCGGAAAGATGTCCGGCTATCAGGACAAGATCATACTCGCGAGCGGCAGCTTCGTCCAGGGCTCCACCATGGAGGTCTCGGCCGACGCGCCCCTGAGGGAGCCTTATACGGTCTATTACCAGGGCGGCCTCAGCTATGAGCACATAAAGTTCTGCTGCATGTTCGTCGTGCAGACACTTAAGGACAGAGGGCTTTTATAAGTCGTCCGGATACATAAGAACGAGCTAAGATCCCCGCTGTATGGCGGGGTCTTTTTTTTATGGGCGGAAGGGGAGCGGGGGAGAGAGCGGCGGGGAAGTCCCGGATCCCGGAAGAAGGGCGGCCGCGGGATCCATAAACGGGAACGAAGCCGCGGTAAAGCGCGAAAACGTTGAGATCTCAAGCTTTTCGGCCTCGAAACGAATAGACCTGCGAACAAAAGAACAAATGTTTGCGAAAGAGTATTGACAAAGAACAAATGTTCTGCTATTATCAAGACACCGAAGAACAAATGTTCGCGGGCGAAAAAAGTCCCGAAAAACGCATATCAGCTTATAAATGAGGTCTTAAAAATGAAAAGATACAGGATCGTCAACAAGTTCAGATTCACGCTCTTCGTCACCGTCTGCATACTGCTGCTGGTCGGCGTCGTCGGCTCGGTGTTCGGTTATTACGACGCCAAGGGCTTCCAGGATCCCGAGTACGTCGAGATCATCGTCAGCCGCGGAGATACTCTCTGGGATCTGGCCAGAGCCTACGGGCCTGCGAACACCGATACCAGACAGGTCGTATTCGAGATCTGCAGGCACAACGATGTGTCGGCCCAGAGCTTAAGACCGGGCCAGCACATAGAGATACCCACGTCGCTGTAAATATATCTGAATATAAGAAAAGTCACTCAGATCGATCTGGACGCTTTCGCATGTATATTCTATCATGGGAAACGCTCCGGATCGTTCTGACGTAATGAGGGTCAGACGCGGGTGATGAAGGTATGGCGGAAAAGCGGCTGTTCCAACGTTATGTACGCGGGAAGAGGACCGGCGCGCGTAAAGAGATCGCAGCCGCGATATGTTCATTATAAGAACATCTGTGAGGCTCTGACCGTATATCCGCAAAGACTACGTTTTAGGAAATGATAAGACGACATGCGCGGTAAGATGACGGAAAAGCATGCATCGAATTATAAACATAATCAAATTACGGTAAAATAATTTGGTGTTTCAACGTTTATACGCGCAGATGCCTCTGACATATGTCCGGCGTGAGGTCTTCCGGCTGAGATGCCGCCAGGGGCCCTCTCCCTTTCTTTTGCCTATATCTATTCCGAAAATTGATATTTTAGGAATAGATATATATCAGCCTTTGCCTCTCCCCTCTGATGTCCCGCGGCGTTTTTCAGGCCTGTACGTGTCCGGATCTCAGGGCTTATGATATGACTCAAAAATCATCTTTTCCTTTGTTTTGATCTCAGGTATCATTATAAGCAACAGCAGGTCCCTCTTTGTGATGATACCGCGGCAGTGCCGCCGGAAAGGACGATCGCCATGATAAGCAGCAAGCTGCAGATGCGGCGCTTTGAGAACGCCGTGAAAGATCCCGCCATGATAAGCGCCATGCTCGACCAGATGATCACCGTACACGTCGGATGCTTCGACGAGGAATATCCCTACGTCGTGCCTCTGACCTTCGGCTATGAGATCGCGGACGGCAAGCTGATAGTCTACCTGCACTCGGCTAAGGACGGCCACAAGAACGATCTCTGGGAAAAGGATCCCCACGTCGCCCTCACCTTTTCCACATATTACAATCATCCCGACAGGCTCTACCGGGGCCGCATGCACGATTACCGCTCGGTAATGGCCCTGGGAAAGATAGAAAGGATAGACAGGAAGCTGCAGCCCTCGCTGCACGCGAACGCCATGCAGCGCATACTGAGGCACAACGCCAGGCGGCCCTCCCAGTTCAGCGTTCCCCACTACATGTTCATGGCCGTTTACCGCGTCGTCTGCGACTGGGACAACGTCGTCGGCAAGATGGAGAACCCGGTGGAGACTCCGGAAGAGATACCCTTCCCCGACGTCTATAACCTTCCCGAAAGGAACGACCCATACGACGCGGCTTACTTTTATCATAAGAAGAAATACCAGCCGGCCGAGGGAGTATGGCCGGCCGCCCTGCCCCCCGCGGGCGAATGGAAAGACACTCCCCTTCCGCTTTTGGGCGCGGAGACGGAGCTCGCTTTTTCCTGGAGCGTCAGGCGGGGCTTTGAAGACGCCGATATAGACGTCTCCGCCCTGGTGCTGGATGAGGACGGGAAGGTCCCGCGCCGCTACGACATGGCTTTTTATAACCAGCCCATGGACAGAGGCCGCTTCGTGATCCTCGCCGGTGACGACGCTCTCTCCGCCGTACGCGGCAGCGAGAGCCTGCGTCTCAAGCTCGGTCAGGCCCCGGACTACGTCGCTTCGGCCCTCGTCATCCTCAGCCGCTATCAGGCGGACAGGCTCGGGAGCGGTCTTGAGGCCATATCCTCCCTGAACGTCAGCGTAAGAGATATCTCCGCGGGAACGGTCCCCGCTTCATTCAGCGTGCCTTCCGGGGCTCTCAGCGGCCCTTCCTGCCTCCTGATGAGGCTGGACAGGAAAGAGGACGGCTGGACCCTTTCGAAGCTCCTGCGGCCTTTTGAGAGCTGGAGGATACTCGATCAGGCCGCCCTCTTCGGACTCGCGAAGTGGCAGGAATAAGGCCATATAGGCTCTTTGCAAAATTAAAAGAATAATACCTTAATGGTCCGTCCTTTGAGAAACAGCGGGAATCAGGCCTAAAAGCGATCCGTGAAACGGCGGCAGCAAGGCCGTCCGCTAAAGCCCTCCCGTCCCCCAAGCTTAAAGATAATGCAAAGACCGCGGCGCCGATCCGCAAAAGATCAGGCCGCGGCCTTTTGATATACTACCGGCGTTATATAACAAAGAACCATGATGGGCAGCACCTCGATCCGGTGGATCGAAAACTCATTGCAGTCCCTTCCCAGATCACCGTTTCATCCGGCTCTCATGGCGGGCCTTTCCCGGATCACTTTTCATCCGGCTCTCATGCAAGAGCTTCCCTTTATCGCCGCCCTATCCTGTCCGTGATCAGAATACCTTCTTTCCGCCCAGATAGGTCGCCAGGACCTTTATATCCTTGATCTGATCGGCGGGCACGCTGAAGGGATCGCTGCCCAGGACCGTGAAATCGGCCAGCATGCCCTTTTCGATGCGTCCCTTGATATCTTCGTCAAAGCTCGAGTACGCGCCCCCTGAGGTGTAGCTGTCGAGCGCCTGCTGCACGCTGAAGGCTTCATGCTCAAGGTAAGGACCGACGCCCTTCGCCGTCCTTCTGGTGACGGCGCACTGTATGCCTCTCAGGGCGTCCGGAAGCTCCACCGGGCAGTCGGTGCCGTTGCTCACGGTCGCGCCCTTATCCATCAGAGTCTTCCAGCTGTAGCTCGAAGAGGCCAGCTCCTTCCCCACCCTCGCCTCGACGATGTTTATATCGTAATCGAGGAAGATGCTCTGGGCGTAGACGTGAAGGCCGAGCCCGGCGATGCGGTCGAGCTGGTCGGGCCTTGAGATCTGGCAGTGGACGATGCCGCAGCGGTGGTCGGCCGGGTGATACTTCTCAAAGGCCGCCTCATAGGCGTTGAGCACGTAATCGAGACAGGCGTCGCCTATGGCGTGGACGGCGCACTGCATGCCGTTCTTCACGGCCAGATCTATCATCACATTGAGCTGCTCCTGGCTGAAGACCGGCAGCCCGTGTGTGGAGGGATCGTCGGCATAGGGTATCGAGAGGAAGGCGGTCCTGGCGCCCAGAGCTCCGTCTCCAAGCATCTTGAGGGGCCCGATCCTGAACATATCGCTGCCGACCCCGGTGTGATTGCCCTTGTCCATGAAGTCCTGCAGGAGCTCGGGCCGGGAGAAGTTCGCCTGCTCGTAGACCCTCACCGTGAGCCTGCCCTCGGCCTCAAGCTCTTTATAAGCCTCGTTGACCAGCTCCCACTGGCCTCTTCCCGCGCCGTAGTCGTCGGTCTGGCTGCTGGTGACGCCGTAGGAATTGAGCGCCTCGCAGGCTTTGAGTATCTTCGCCTTGATCTCTTCCTTGCCCGGCACCGGGACCTTCGAATAGGCGAAGCCCATGGCGTTGTCGAAGAACCTTCCGTCAAGCGCCCCGTTCTCGCGGCCGATGCTGCCGCCGTCGGGGACGGGAGTATCGAGAGTGACCCCGGTGAGCTCTAAAGCCTTGCTGTTGAGCACGAGGCAGTGGCCGCAGGCCCTGGTGATCAGTATGGGGACCTCGGTGGAGACGCTGTCAAGATCGTATCTGTTCGGCATCCTGCTCACGTCGCTGAAATAGTCCTGGTTCCAGCCCCTGCCGGTGAGCCAGGAGCCTTCGGGCCACTCGCTTGAGGCCAGGAACTCCCTGAGATATTCGAGCATCCCAGCCAGGCTGCCGGTATGTTCTCCCAGCAGGGCCGAAGAAAGAGATACGCCGTAATTGAGGAGATGCATGTGGCTGTCGTTGAAGCCGGCGCATACGAAGGCCCCGTTGAGATCCTCGAATACGTCGTCGCAGGAGGCGATGGCCGCAGCTTCCCGGTCTGATCCGGTGAAAACGAATCTTCCGTCTTCCACGGCGAAGGCCTGGACGAGGGGAAGCTCTCCGGTATATACCCTGCCGTTATAATAGATGTGTTTCATGTTCGATGCCCTTTCTTTTATCTCCCGGGACCCGGCCGCTCTGCGCGCATCCGTCCCGGGCTTCGCCGATGCTTTTAAAAAGACCGCCTATGATCATAAGCGGTCTTTGATGGATATCGAAAAATGAGGGGGCTACTTTACCTTCACCCTGCTCTCTCCCGTCCTCTCGGACTGGAGCTGAGTTTTTCTTTCATAGAGCTTCTTCTGCAGGGCCTCATCGGTGTAGGCGTTGAGAGCGAGGAAGGTCTGAGCGAGCACCGCCTTGTGCAGGCCCGCGAAGCCCACGGGACCGGTGCAGTTGGGCAGGAAGGCTTCCTCGTGGCATCTGCAGCCGTCGGTATTGCCTATGCCCATGTTGGCTCCCAGAGTCGGGCAGACCCAGGAGACGTTCCCTACGTCGCTGGAGCCGCTGGGAGGCTCGATGGTGGTATCGACCTCTCCTATCCCCGCTTCGGTCATGCAGGCCGCCATCTCGTCGATGAGGAAGGGATTGATCTTCAGGTTGTCGTAGCTGTTCTCCACGAACTGATAGTCCATGGTGCAGCCGGTCATGAGGCAGGCGCCTTTGGCGCAGTTGATGACCTTCTGGACCAGCTCGTCGACGTAGGACCTTTGGGCCGCTCTGACGTACCAGAGGCTCTCGGAGAGAGCGGGCACCACGTTGGGAGCGAGCCCTCCGTTGGAGATGATGCCGTGGATCCTGGCGTCGGGAGTGATGTGCTGACGCAGGGCGTTGACGCCGTTGAACATCAGATAAGCGGCGTCGAGGGCGTTCACGCCTCTTTCGGGAGCGCCGGCCGCGTGGCTCGATACTCCGTGGAAGGTGAAGCGCAGGCTGTCCATGGCCAGATACTGAGAGCCCAGACGGGTCTCGGTGCCGCCGCCGATGTGGATCTGCATCGCCAGGTCGCAGTCGTCGTAGCAGCCGGCGTCGACCATGTTGATCTTGCCGCCGACGGTCTCTTCCGCGGGGCTCCCGGCGTAGACGATGGTCCCCTTGAAGAGGCCTCTGTCGTACATCTCCTTGAGCACATGAGCGGCGCCGAAGGTATTGGCCGCGATCCAGTTGTGGCCGCAGGCGTGGCCGTTCTGGTCCTGGTTGGGACCGTAGCCGGGCAGAGCGTCGTACTCGGAGAGGAAGCATACCTTGGGATGTCCCTCGCCGTACTCGGCCATGAAGGCGGTCTCGACTCCGGCGACCGGCCTGGTCACCCTGAAGCCGATCTTTGCGAGCTGCTCGCAGAGGTAGGCGCTGGACTTGAACTCCTGCATGCCGACCTCGGCGAAGTCGAATACAGTCTGGCAGACTTCCTCATAGAGGCTGCCGTACTGCTGCTCGATCTGACGGGCGATATCGTAAAGCTCCTGTCTTGTCATTTCTTTACCCTTCCCTTTCCGCGCTTAGAGTCCGAGGAGGACGGCGCCGGTGATCATGACGAGCTCAAGGCAGAAGAAGATGATGAAGAGCTTGCTGATCCACTTGAACCACTTGTCGACGGGGAGTCCCATCAGACCGGAGATGGTGAAGATGCCGGTGGGGATGATCATGTTGGAATAGCCGTCGCCGAAGGTGAAGGCGAGGTTGGCAGTCTGCCTGGAGACTCCGAGGATGTCGGAGAGCGGCGCCATGATGGGCATGACCGCGGAGGCCTGGCCGGAGCCGGAGGGGATGAACACGTTGATGATGTTCTGTACTACGACCTGCAGCATCGCGGCGAGCACGCCGGACATGCCGTTGAGGGCGGAGGACAGATAGTAGAGGACGGAGTCGATGATCTGGCCGTTCTGCATGGTGATCATGATGGCCCTGGAGACGCCGACGATGAAGGCGCCTCTTACCATGGACTTGGAGGCTTCGATGAACTCGGCCGCGATCTTGCTGGGGCCGAAGCCGCCTGCGAGGCCCGCTACTACCATGGCGATGAAGAACAGGGTCGAGAGCTCGTCGATGTACCATTCCTTTACCAGTACGCCCCAGATCATGAGGCCGATGACGGCGACGAAGATGAGGCCGCAGATGATGTGGCGGAAATTGAGGGTGGTGCCGACCATCTCTTCCCTGGTCTTATCCTTGCCCATGTTCTGGTACTCAGTTCCGTAGAGCAGTCCCTTGCTGGGATCCTTCCTGATCTTGCCGGCGTAGCGGAGCACATATACGATGCCGACGCCTTCGAAGATGACGAAGCAGACGATCCTGTAGATCATCATCTGGGGGCTGGTGGAGATGCCCGAGATGGTGTTGGCGACGCCGAGGGTGAAGGGGTTGAGTATGGCGGAAGCGAATCCGGTCGAAACGCCGATGTAGACGATGGAGCCGCCGACGATGGCGTCATAGCCGAGCGCCGCGCTTATGCCGATGAACATCGGGTACATACCGTAGGTCTCTTCGGACATGCCCATGGTGGCGCCGAGGATACCGAAGGTGATCATGATGATGACGAAGATGATCCTGTCATCGAAGTTTGAAGTCCTGCGGATCAGGGCGCCCATGAGGGCGTCGAAGCTGCCGTTCTTTATCAGCATGTGCACGAAGCCGTAGGCGAACATGATGAAGAAGATGATGTCGGCGGTCTGTACGAAGCCCTGCTCCACCGCGTAGAATACGCCGACGGGGCCGATGTGGTTGGCTTCCACGGCGTGATAGGTGCCGGGGATGACGTAACGCCCTTCTCTTTCGAACTGACCTGCGGGAATGATCCAGGTGAGTATGGCTGCCAGGATAACTATGCTGAAAACGACCACATAGTTATGAGGCATCTTGATCCTTCTCTTTGAATTGTTGTCCATGGGAATCTCTCCTTTCCCGGCCCTTTCAGCCGGGTCTTTACTTTCGCTGCCGGATGTTTGCCTTTTCCCGTTTTCCGGCAGACTGTAATAAAAAACTTGGCGCATTAGAATGCACCAAGCAGAGAAATTCCGGGTACATCTCTAATGATAGCGCTCCATCCTCCCCTATCGGGAAGGACGACAGTCCCGGACCTGTTGGGCCCGGTCCCAACCGAAGTTTCGGACGCTCCGGTTTCGGCGTCGATCCCTTTCAGCGGACATCGCGGGCTTCCGGCCTCCGTCCGCGTACTCTTGATCAACGCGACCTCTACCTTGAGAAAAGGTACGACGAGATAATAATACCCTGATAGTGATATGTCAATAAGTTTTTTAAAAAATTTATAATTAAATTTACATGATCATACAATCCGGACGGAAAACAGGATCCTATGCCCTGCCGTAAATGGCAAGCAGCCTCTTCATTGCGGCGGGATCTATCGCTTCCAGCTGCTCCTTTTTAAGGCGCCAGCTCCAGTTCTTCGGCCCGACCGTACCGGGCTCGTTGACGCGGGCTTCGCTGCCCAGGCCCAGCAGATCCTGGATCTGCATTATGAAAAGGTCCGAGACGCTGGCCAGACCTGCCCTCATGACCGCGGCGGGAAGATCTTCTTTGCTTTTTACGCCCAGATACTCCATGGCGAAGGCGAGCTCGTCTCCGGTGAACGCGGCCAGGGTGCCCGAGAGCGTGTCATTGTCGTGGGTCCCTATGTAGCAGACGCTGTTCTTCCTGTGGTTGTGCGGCAGGTAATCATTATCTCCCCCGCCGCCAAAGGCGAAATCGAGCACCTTCATGCCGGGCCAGCCGCAGTCCTCTCTCAGCTTCACCGTGGAGGGCTCCAGGAGCCCTAAGTCCTCGGCGATGAAGGAGAGCCGCGGGAACCAGCCGTTCAGAACGCCCAGAAGTTCCATGCCCGGGCCCTTCAGCCACTCGCCGTTTTTGGCGTCCTTTCCCGCCGGTATCGAATAGTAGCGGTCGAAGCCCAGAAAGTGGTCTATGCGCACGCGGTCGAATAGCTTTCCGGCCGCGTCAATGCGGCGTATCCACAGGCCGTAGCCATCGTTTTTGATCTTCTCCCAGTCGTAGAGAGGATTGCCCCAGTTCTGGCCTTCCTCGCTGAAGATGTCGGGCGGGACGCCCGCTCCGGCGCTGAGGCTGAGATCACCGTTCAGCTTATAGAACTGAGGCTCCGTCCAGATGTCGGCTGAATCCGGGGCGCAGTAGATGGGAAGATCGCCGATGATCTCGACGCCGTTCTCGTTGGCGTACTCTTTAAGGGCCTTCCACTGCCTGAAGAAGAGGAACTGCAGCCAGGCGTAGCGCTCGACGCGGTCCTTAAGGAGCCTGCTATAGCGGCGAAGAGCCTCTGGCTCTCTTGAGCGTATGTCTTCTTCCCAGGCGGAAAGAGGCAGGCCGTTAAAATGCTCCTTGAGGGCGCAGAAGAGAGCGTAGTCAAGGATCCCGTGCTGAGAGGAACAGAAGGCCGAAAACTCGTCTTTAAAGACCTCCCTGCCCCTTTCAAGGCTTGCCATGAGCAGCTCCTTGCGGGGGCCGGCCAGAGCCTTATAGTCCACCCTGCCGGTGTTGGGGCTCAGGGCGGAGCTTAGCTCTTCGCCGGTCAGCACGCCGTCCTCTCTTAAGAGCTCGAGGTCGATGAAGAGCGGGTTCCCGGCGTAGGAGGAGCTGCTCTGATAGGGCGAGGAATAAGGCCCCGTCGGCCCCAGCGGCAGTACCTGCCAGCTCTTCATCCCGCAGGACCTCAGCAGATCGACGAACTCATAGGCGCAGCGTCCGAAGCTGCCTATGCCCTGTTCGTTTGGCAGTGAAAATACCGGGAGCAGTATGCCTGCGCTTCTCATCTCGATGACCTTCCTTAAAGAGTCTTCCTGTTTATGGCGTCGACCTTCTTACAGAGCAGGAAGAGCGCCGCGAGCATGATCAGTATGACGACGAACTGGGCGCCGGCCAAAAACCACATGCCTTTGATGTATCTCATGAATTCGGGCAGCAGCTCGTTCACGTTCTCTATCAGCTGCTCGGCCTTCGCGGCGGCTTCGTTGACAGAGGCCGCCGCCGCGTCGACCGAAGCGGAGGCGTTCTCTACCGAAAGAGAGGCGGCGTCGAGGTCGGCGATGCTCTGCGATAGGCTCTCCTGCAGCTCCTCCGACATGGATCCCAGGGCCGTGAGCCCGTTGTAGATGTTCATTATACCGTCCATACGCGGCTCCTTTACTGCTTTGAAGGATGCGGGAGCGTCCCCTGATTGGCCTCCATGTCCATGTAGGTCTGAAGTATGAGCTGGGCGGCCAGCCTGTCGACGTGCTCCTTGCGTTTTCTGCGGTCCATGCCCCTGCCCCTTTCGGAGCTCCTGATCATGAGCACGTCCTCCGCCATCTTCGTCGTGTATCTCTCGTCGCAGAGCACGACCTTGACGTCCGCGAGCCCGCTGCTCCTGAGCTTGTTCTCGAGCAGCGTGACGAAGGATCTGACCTTTTCGGTCTGGGGGCTGTCCTCGCCCGAGAGCATGAGGGGAAGCCCGCAGACGATGAGGGAGCATTCGTATTCTCTTACGAGCTCGAGGATCTTCGTGCTGTCCTTGCGGTCCCCCACCCTCTGGATGGTCGTGACCCCCTGGGCAGATATGAACAAGGGGTCGCTCACCGCGACCCCTATAGTCTTATCGCCTATATCAAGACCCAGATATCTCATGCTACTTGTGCAGGAAGGCTCTGAGCAGCTCCTCGACGAGATCGTCTCTTTCGATGTGCCTGATCAGGTTCCTGGCATTGTTGTGACCAGTGATATATGAAGGATCTCCGGACAGTATGTAACCGACCATCTGGTCTATGGCGTTGTAGCCCTTCTCCTCCAGGGCGTCGTAGACGGTGGAGAGTATCTCTTCGGTGGTCTGCTGCTCCGGCTTCTCCGGGCTCTTGAAAAGTATGGTCTTTCTTTCCATAGTATCGTCCCCCTTTTCACTTAAATTATACGGCAGCGCGGGCCCATATACAAGTGGATTTTGCTTGCGCGGGACCCTGTGTTCCCTTGTTATTACGGCTTACTGGGCCATGACGAGCTCTTCCGCCAGAGCGAAGGCTTCGGGAAGCTTGGAGGCGTCTTTCGCTCCCGCCTGGGCCATGTCGGCCTTGCCTCCGCCGCCGCCTCCGCAGACGGCCGCTATCTTCTTGATCATGTTTCCGGCGTGGAAGCCCCTTGCCAGCAGATCGTCGCTGACAGAGGCCATGAGGGTCAGCTTGGGACCGTTCACGGCGGCAAATATCATGATGACAGACTTTTCGGCCTTCTTGATCTCGTCGGACATCGCCCTGAGCTCCTCGATGGAAAGGCCCTCGAAGCGCGCGGTGATGAGCCTGGCGCCGTTGATCTCTTTGGCGGACTTTATCATGTCCGCGAGGCCCGAGTTCCTGCTCGCGGCCTTGAGCTCCTCAAGCTCTTTTCTGAGCTCTTTGAGCTCCTCGGAGAGCGCCTCGCTCCTCTGTACGAGGTTCCTGGGATTGGTCTTGAGGACGGCGGCCGCCTTCTTTAAGGTCTCCTCTTCGTCGCTCAGCCTTGAGGCGACGCCCTGGCCGGTGACGGCCTCTATCCTTCTGACGCCGGCGGCGACGCCGGATTCGGAGATTATCTTGAAGGAACCGATCTGGCCGATGTTGGCGACGTGGGTGCCGCCGCAGAACTCCATGGAGAAGCCGGGCACGGTCACGACTCTGACTTCGTTTCCGTACTTCTCGCCGAAGAGCATCATGGCGCCCAGCTTTTTGGCTTCTTCGATGGGCATGACCTTCCAGTTCACGTCGGTAAACAGTATAATATTATCGTTAACTATCTTCTCGACTCTGGCGATCTCATCGTCGCTCAGCGCCTCGAAATGGGTGAAGTCGAACCTGAGCCCGTCCTTCGAAACGAGAGAACCGGCCTGCTCGACGTGGTCTCCCAGCACGATCTGCAGAGCCTTCTGCAGCAGATGGGTCGCGGT
>JAEEIC010000254.1 GCA_016281165.1 Bacillota bacterium
GATGGTGATCGTTCCGAGTACGGAGAGCGAGAACCATGCCGGCATGCCGAGGAAGTAGAATCCCGTGCCGTTGAGAAGAAACGCGGTGATGATATGCCAGGCCGCACAGAGGGCTGTGACTATCAGAGTTCCTTTGATCTCGCGGACACACTGCTCGTGTTTTTCCTTTTTAGTCATTTTATTCACTTTTCCTTTCGTAAGGGTCACGCGCCGCACTATCGCGGCTGAATGCCAATAGAATGATAAACAAAGCCCCCTCAAAAAACAATTTCAGAATTGTTACAAAAATGCATAAAGCCGCGCGGGTCGTCCGGGCGGCATCGCGGGATGAATACTTACAATAATGTAAGATTTCTCGTTCCTCTTGATATTTTTCTTATATGTTATTATAATGACTACGAAAAGTATTTTTATTGGATATTAACATTCTGTATTTTTGATACTAAAACCGCATGGACACACACAGAGTATTGATTGTTGATGATGACACAGAGCTTGTCGGCACGCTGACGGACGTTATGAAGGGAAACAGCATGACTGTCGAAAGCGCGGCAAACGGCAGCGAAGGCGTCGCCAAAGCCGTCAGCGGAAGCTACGACTGCATCCTTCTCGATATAAATATGGAGGAGATGGACGGATTCCAGGCTCTCTCTACTATTAGAGGCAAAGAGGTGATGACGCCCATCATCATCGTCAGCGGACGCAAGGACGATTACGACATGCTGTACGGCCTCGGCCTCGGAGCCGACGATTACGTGACAAAGCCCTTCAACCCCGTCGTTCTGGCGGCAAAGGTCAAGGCCCTCATAAGAAGAGCGAAGATCGGCGACAGGCTGTACTTCGGCAGCATCAAGGCCGGCCCGTTCAGCTACGACACCAGAACGCTCAGGCTATACAAGAACGGAACGCCCATATCCCTCACCGCGAAGGAAAACTCCCTTATCTGGATGTTCATGAACAACGTGAACAGGGTGTTTACGAAGAACGACATCTACAGCTCCATATGGGACGAACCCGTCATGGACGAGAACGCCATCATGGTCTACATCAACAGGCTGCGCCAGAAGATAGAGGACGATCCCTCGCATCCGAGGTACATAAAGAACGTCCGAGGCATGGGCTACATGTTCGTGGTCTGACGCAGGACGTAAAAATCAAAAACAATCACTGCAGGCGCGCGCGGCCTGCATCCATCCGAAAGGGGGCGCCGGTCACGGCGCCCCCGCTTCGTTCATGGTCCGCATTTCGACCTCCTGCTGCCATACTCCCCTGAGCACGGATCTTACGCTTCCCTCCTGAGGGCCCGCGACCAGGCCGAATATGAAGGCTCCGAGCATTATGGCCGCGGCCATCACTATGAGCTGCTTCATGCCCCAGCCCCCTCAGTTGTTCGTGAAAAGAGACGTTATCTGGTTCGTAGCCTGGCTCGTGATGCTCGACGCCGGCGTTCTGAGTCCGGTCACCATGCCGGCGATCGCCACGCCGAGTATAACCGTCGCGATTAGAACGATAAGCTGCTTCATGTTATTCCTCCTTTTCCTTTCCCCGAAAGACCCCGATCACATGAAGAGAGACTGAAAAGCCTCTCTCTGAGTCAAAAAATATGCAACGTAGATGAAGTTCAGCAGCACCGCCATCGCGTTCACGACCGCGGGCATGTACATCAGATCGCTCACGAGCTCGTCGCGGCGCAGCTGCCCGGTCAGGCGTTCCTCGCGAAGCGCGCTCCTGTAGACCTCCAGCGTATCCAGAAGCTCCTCTGGAGCTATGTCCTCCCAGCCCGCGAGAAAGGCCCCGATGTCAGCGGCGTAGCCCTCCCCAAGCTTCGCCTCTAGCACGGCCGCGGCCCTCTCCCTGTCGTTTACGTGGATGTAATGCGCCATGTCGAGAAAGGGTCTGGAGAGCAGCCTGCTGACGGAGGAAAGCTCCTCGAGCAGGAGCTGCGCGCTTATCCCTCCGCCTCCTCCGAGTATAACTATATTCCTCGTATAGGACAGAGCCTCCGAAAGCTCCTGCAGCATGCGCTCCCTGCGCCTTCCCCGGGTGAGCGCCGGGACGAGGCTGCCCGGAAGCAGCTCCCTTCCCGCGCTTTTCGCCGCGGCCCCGAAGCGGCCGAGCCTGTCCCTGAGCTCCTCCCTCTCAGGCATTCTGATAACTGCTATGCCTGCCCAGAAGAGAGCGAGGGCCGCAAGTCCGAGATAAATTTCGTTCATTTCAGTAATCCAGCCTCGTATTTCCCATGACGGTGATGATGATAAGGTTTATAAGGAAGAGGAACGCGCAGACCGAAAATAGCAGCAGGCCCTCAGGCGTAAGGAACTGGTTTTTAAGCAGCGCGGCAGGGCTCACCTCGAGATAGAAGATCCCGGTGAACATGGAGCCGAAATACAGCAGAGGGACCAGAAAAAGCGTCACTCTGACGGTCTCGCTGTTGAGCCTGCGCCTCTCCTCCGAGCGCCTCTTCGCGCTCTTGAGCTGCTCTATCAGATCGGTGAGTCCCTCGGAAACGTCCGTTCCTCTCACGGCTGCAGTCCTTATACAGGAGGCCAGCATGCGCGCCCAGAGCGTTCCCACCGAAAAAGCGAAACGCCTGCAGCTCCTGTCGATCTCGTCCTGGCTTCCGGTCCCCCTCAGGCGAAGGACCAGCCTGTGCAGCTGCGCTGAGCATATGGGATGCCCCTTTCTGTTTCCGGATACCGTCTCTAGCGCTTCGAATATGTTGCGGTCCTTCATTACGTAGCTCCTGTAGAGCTCGGTGACGAGGCTTATGCCCTCGGCGCCGGCCCGGTTCCTCGAGCTCTCCGTCTTCACGGCCAGCGCGAGCACCGGCATCGAAGCCGCCATCAGAGCCATGAAGGCGGAGGAGCTTATATTGAAGCTGCGCGCCGAGATGAGGAAGACCGCCGTAAAGACCGCGCCTATAACTGCGATCACGGCGTTTCCGCTTACGTCCCTTCCGAAGGCGGAGGAGGCCGCGTTTTCGAGATAGTCCCTGAGAGGATCCGCCGGCGCGGGCCTTTTCGCTGCCCTGAGCCGGTGCCTCAGCGCGATCTGCCTCGCCGTAAAGGCAAAGGCCTCCAGATCAAGCGCTATGAGCCCGGCAACCAGCAGCAGGCAGGCCGCTAAGCAGATCATCCTGTCAATCGTCATCATTTCCGCTCGTCCCTCCTCTCACGGGAGAGACGGCCTCGAGAGCCGCCAGGATCCCCGTAAGTCTTTCAAAGGCCTCCGGATCGCTTTCCCGGGCGTATTCCGTCTGGGCCGGACCGAGGCCGTTCCTGAAGCTCCAGCAGTCCCCCGCCGGATCATAGCTGCAGACCGTCTCGATGTCTATCTTCCCCTCCGGGCTGCAGTTCATCGAATAAATGCCCTTCAGGCGCTTTTTGCTCTTGTCCCGAAGCTGTATGAAGTGGAACAGAAAGTCGAAGCTGCCGGCCACGGACTGCATCGTGAGCCTTATGTCCCCGCCCGCGGCCTTCACTATCTCCGAGGCCGCCTCCAGCGGAAAACGCGAGGGCGTCCTGGAGTGGAACGTCAGCTTCATGCGCTTGGTCCCCTTTGATGCTATCCTTACGGCAGTATCCAGGGCGATGCCGTCTCTTGCCTCGGCCATTATGAAGTAATCGGCGTCAGACCTCAGCAGGTTCTTTGATATGCGCGAAAGCTCGGCGCCGTCCGCTATGAGCTGTATTATCGGCGCTCCCGGAAGCAGCCTGTGCAGGGGGATCTCCGGGTCCGTCTCGACCATGACCCCCTCGAGGCCCGGATCCTCGCAGCTCTGCCAGGTGCTCAGGAACGTGGTCTTGGCCGTCCTGACGGCTCCCATGAACACCACGTTGAAGCCTATCTCCACCATGGTCCTGAACAGAGGGATCGCGGCCTCCGGTATCGTCCCCCTTCTCGCCTGCTCCTCAAAGCTGAGCTCAGGGATGAGATATCTTCTGAAGATCAGGCTGGCCTGGCCCTGCTTTGCCATAGGCTCCGTGAATACGGTGACCCTCGTGCCGTCGAGCAGATAGGTCTCGTGATAGCACTTGTCCATCCTCTCGCCGGGGCTCAGCAGAAGAAAAGCCTTGATCAGCTGGTCCGTCCTCTCCCTTCCGATCTTCTGGGGCCTGAGCTCCATCCTTCCGTTTACCAGAAAGAAGACGCTGCCTCCTATTATCTTCGCGGAGCTGCTCGAGGCGAACTCCGGGAGGAACCATTCGGAAAGACCCGCGAGACCCCAGTTTTCATCGTATATGCCGCTTATCAGATCGGGATACCAGGGCGGAAAGGACTCGCCGAGGCCTCCCAGTCTTTCCGCGGCTGACCTTATCCTGCTCTTGAAGTATTCCTTCTCTTTTTCGTATCCGATGATCGCCCTCTTCTGTATCTCGAGGGCCTGGCGCGAGCCTCCGCTCTCCCACTCCCTGTAGAAATCGTCCTTTACCGCGGCGCATAGCCTGTAGAAGCCGCCGTAGGCCTCACCGGAGCTTTCGCCGGGCGCGGCGCCCTCTTGCGGCTTCGGGATATCCTGCATGAAAGCTTCAAGACTGAATCTTTCCATCGCTACCTCCCGGGACCGAAAAGCCCCGCGGCCTCAGCCATGCGTGAGCACAGAGCGTCCACGTCCTTTAAAAAGGCCCTGTCCTTCAGCTTTCTCGGCGCGTCCTCCTCGGGCAGACCCTCGGCGTGATAGGAGGCCTCCCTTACGCACAGCGCCGAGTCTTCGCCGATCCCGAGCCTTTCGCAGAGATACCTCCTGCCGTAGACCGAGCCTCTGGAATATCTGTTTATGACGAAAAGGCCGGGCTCTATGCCTAGCCTTCCGCAGAGCGGCCTCAGCCATTCCAGGCGTCTAACCGAGGTCTCAGACTGGGTCAGGACCATGACGACGAGCTCAGCGCCGAGCAGAGCGCCCAGGGAGATCCCGTGAGCCGGCTCGCATCCCGCGTCGCATATGATGAGGTCGAAATGGTCGCGCATCCTCGCGATAAGATAGGAGATCATATCGGGATGAAAGCTGCTCCCGCTGCAGGGATCGCAGCTTCCCCCTATCCGGAAGAGGCTGCCCGGGGCGGCGGAATTCTCGGCCGTCCACGCGGCGTCGAGAACGCCGTCCTTAAGGCCGGTCCTTAGGCTGTCCAGGTTCTCCCTGAGAGGCTCTCCCGCAGGCCTTTCGTCCCAGCCGCAGGCGCAGACGTGAAGGACGCGAAGGCCCGGAAACCTCGCCGCGAGCCTTTCTGCAGCGCATTCCGAAAGAAGCGTGGTCCCGGCCTTGTGATCGGCCCCCGTAAAGCTGAAGACCTTCATGTCAGAAGCCCTCCTGCGCTATTATGATGAACTCGCTCCCGAGGGCGTCGGCGGCCCTGCAGAGGGCGAAATAATCTTCTGCGGAGCAGATGATCTCTACGCTGTTTATGACGGCCGAGCTGCCGCCCCGGCTGAGCACCATTCCGGGCCGGTCCCCCTCTCCGGTTACCTCCCTGCCGGA
>JAEEIC010000255.1 GCA_016281165.1 Bacillota bacterium
GGCTGTCTTCCATTTATTCGCTTCCCTTTTGCGGGTCCTTACACCCTTAAAGACGTGATCGGACAGAAAAGGTTACAATTTTTTTTTGTGAAAATCTATTTTTCTTAAAACATATTATACATTCATGCCCGGCGATATGCAAAGGCAAGAACGCGCGGGCCCCGGAGCCGCCGTATCATGGCGGCTGGCGGCCTCCTCAGACCTGCCGGCGGCGGAAACATGAAAAGACCGGCCTGATGACCGGCCGGTCTCATTATCTTCTATCTTGCCTTGGGATACTCGAAGCACAGCAGCCTGTAGGGAGGCTCGTCCTCCTCTATCTTCGGGAAACGCCCCACGGGAGGCTCGAAGCGGTTGTCGCGCTCGTCGTCGTTCACGCGGCTGACCTCGCCCAAAAGGACGGGCCCGCTGCCCTCCTCCACGCGGAAATCGTGGTAGAGCCGGGGCGGGATGCTTATGCTCTCGCCGGGGCGAAGCCTGACGCGCGTGCCCGCCGGCACTCTGCGCCTCAGGCCGTCGGTACTGACGCTGACTTCGCTTTCCCTGTCGATCGACTCGTCGGGGAGAGAATCGAAGACCGTGATAAGCACGTTCCCCCCGCCGCGGTTTATGATGTCTTCCATCTTGGACCAGTGGAAATGCATGGGCGAATACTGGCCCTCCATGAGATAGAGGAGCTTCTCCGCGTAGGTCTTCGCGTACTTTTCCGGCAGGCTAAGATTGCCGTTGCGCAGGGTTATGAGGGAGAGCCCCACCTTCGCGAAATCCCCCAGGCCGTAGTCGGTGATGTCCCAGCCCAGCATATTGTCGCGTATCTCGTCGAACTCATGGCCCTTCTGCCGCCATTCTTCGGGCGTGAAGCCGCAGAAAGGCGGGAGAGCAAAGCCGCACTTCTTCGTCATCGCCTCGAGCTCTCTTAAAGCCCTGTTTATCTCGCTGCGTTTCATACGGCGCCCTCCTAGTTGTTCTCCGTCTCGGTCTCCTTGAGCCTGGCCAGGTACTTATCCGAAGCCCTCTTCAGCTCGTCGAGATAAGTCTGGTTCTCGCCCTCATGCAGCTGGGTGATGTACATGTGGTGCATCTCGCTGATCACCGGGTCGAAGAGGCCCATGGTGGCGAGGCCGATATTGGAGCACTGGTCTGATATGCGCTCGATGTTGGTCAGCATCTCCATGAAGACGAAGCCCGAATCGACGTTGCAGGTGCCGTTCCTCAGGCGCCTTAAGTGGAAATCCTTGAGCTGCTCGACCATATCGTCCACGACTTCCTCTATGGGCTCGATGTGGCTGGCTTCCTCAAAACTGCCGTTGATGAAGGCGAGCCTGGAATGCTCCATGATGTCGGCGACGGCCTCCTTGAGGACCCTGAGCTCTCTCACCGCCATGGGCGAGAAGGCCACGCCCCTGTCGACCAGGGTCTGGGCGTTCTCGGTCAGGTTGACGGCGAGGTCCGAGATCCTCTCGAACTCGCTGACGCACTTGAGATAATAGCTGAGCACGGTGCTGTCGTGGCTCAGGGTGATGTGGTCCGAGAGCCTGGTGAGGTAGTCGCTGGCGCGGTCCGTCATGCGGTCCACGAACTCCTCTTCTTTATTGACCTTCTCGATCTTCTCCACGTCATACTCGGTCATGACGTCGATGGCCATGAGCACGTTGCCGATGGCGACCTCGACGGCGGCGGAGATGGCCTTGAAGGCCTCGGAGAGAGCGACTCCCGGAGACTTGAAGAAGGCGTCGTCCAGATAGGCGAACTCTTTGGCGTGCTCGTCCTCGATCGTGGGCTCGTCCTTTACGATCTTCCTGCTCAGATTGGCGTAGATCCTGGTGAAAGGCAGGAGAGCCACGGCGCAGCCGAGCTTGAATATGGTGTGGGTATCGGCGATGCCGCCGGAATGGAGCGACTTATCCCAGAGGCTGTCCAGAACGCCGGTCATGTGCAGCACGCTGACCACGGTGAAGACCAGCACCACCTGGGAGATATTTATCAATACATGGACGATGCCGGTCCTTCTGGAATCCGCCTTGGCGCCGATCCAGCACACGATGGCGGTAGTCACGCAGTCTCCCATATATATGCCCAGGATGATGGGATACACGGCGGAGAAGCTGAGGACGCCTGTGAGCGAGATCGCCTGCAGAATACCGACGCTGGCGGAGGAGCTCTGCAGCATGAAGGCGACGGCGAAGCCGGAGAGGAAGCCCAGAAGAGGCATCTTTCCCAGAGTAGTGAACATCCTGACGAAGGTCTCGCTCTCGGAGAGATCTCCGACCGCGGCAGTCATGCTCAGAAGGCCCGTGAACAGTATCGCGAAGCCCATGGCGATCTGGCCCAGGGTATTGGAATTCTTTGATTTAAGGACCATTATCAGCAGTATGCCGATGATGGCCGCGACCGGCGCGAGCGTCGCCGGCTGGAAGAGCCTCAGCAGCGCGGAGCTGCTGGAATCCACGTCGAGGAGCCTGATGATCTGGCCGGTGACGGTGGTACCGACGTTGGCGCCCAGGATGATGCCCAAAGACTGATCGAGGCTCAGGACCCCCGCTCCCACCAGACCCGAGGTGATGACGATGGTGGCGGTGGAGCTCTGGATGATGGCGGTGACTAAAAGGCCGAGCAGGAAGGCCCTCACGGGGCCCTTGGTCACCTTGGCCATGGCGTTCTTGAAAGTATTGCCCGAACTGCTGCGCAGGCCTTCTCCCATGATCCTCATGCCGTAGAGGAAGAGCGACAGGCCTCCGAATAATGAAATAAGATCGAATACAGACATTTTTCTCCTCGTTAATTAACCCGTTTAATTAACTTTCCTTTGCTTTTCGCATTTTTTCTCATTTATCATCTTATCAGCATCCTGTCAAAAAACAAGGGGAAAACGCAAATCCCGATATATTTGTCAAAAGCGCCGCGGGCTCCGCAAAAAACCTCATTTTCTTCACAAAAGACAAAAATAGTGTGATATAATGGCAAAGCTCGTGCAAAATACGACTAAGGAGAGTAATAACATGAAAAGACATATAAGGATCGCCGCGGCCCTCACGGCCCTGCTGCTCGTCCTCTGTTCCTGCGGGAACGCCGAAGTGCCCCTGCGCAGCCGCGCCCTCGACAGCGACGGTTTCGTGGCCGGCTTAAAGGCCCTCGACTACGTGGACCTCTGCGACCTCAGCAGCATACCCATCGCCGAAGCCGACATCCAGAGCTTCATTGACGACGTGCTCGAGGCCTACCCCATCGACACCCAGATCAACAACAAGGCTCTCGATTACGGCGATACCGCCAGCATCGACTACACAGGCTACATCGACGGCGTCGCCTTTGAAGGCGGGACAGCCACGAATTACGAGATCACCGTCGGCGAGACCGTGTTCATCGACACCTTCATCAACGACCTGGTCGGCATGATGCCCGGAGACAAGAGGACCATCATCGAGACCTTCCCCAACTACTATCCCGCCAACGAGAGCCTGCAGGGCAAGGAAGCCAGCTTCGACGTGACCCTCAACTATCTCATAGACAGGAAGCCCGGCGAGTTCACCGACGAGTATATCGCCGAGAAGCTCTCCGCGGATTACGGCTGGACCACCACCGAGGAGATGAGGGCCGGCGTCATCCAGGAGCTCTGCTACAGCTACGTCACCGATAATTCCTCCGTCAAGGAGATCCCCGAGGCCATGCTCGAGGCCCAGAAGGATTCCCTGCGCGCCTACTACCAGTCCTACGCCGAGTATTACGAGATGGAGCTGGAGGACTTCGTCACCCAGTACCTCGGCGCCGGCAGCATGGACGAGGTCGTGGAGCTCTCGGACGCCTACGTGCGGCAGGGAGCCGAGCAGGCCATGTATTTCCAGGCCATCGCCGAAAGGGAAGGCCTCAAGAAGATCACCAAGAAGGACATCCGCGAGTACTTCAAGGAGACCATAGGCTCCAGCGATTTCTCCAGCCTCAAGAAGATCTACGGCCTGCCCTACCTCAAGCAGCTGACCAGGAACCACAAAGTGTTCGAGCTGCTGACCGAAAGGGCTTCCATTCAGTAGAGTTTTCTGGTAATATAGATACGATGATTATCCCGAAGGGAGGAAACGAAAATGACTGCTAAAGAGAAGATCGAAGAATACGAAGACGATGAAGACATCATAACCCTCGAGTTCGACGACGGAAAGACCGTTGAATGCGAGATCATGGGCGTATTCGAGTGCGATGGCAAGGAATACATCGCCCTGATCCCTGACGATGATACCGACGACGTCTATCTCTACGGTTACAAGGAGGTCTCCGATGAGGAGTTCGAGCTCATCGACATCGAAGACGACGATGAATTCGACAAGGTAGCCAAGACCTTTGACGAGATCATGGATGAGGGTGAATAGATAATTTCAGCGCATCAGGGCCCTTTCCCCCGCGGGAAAGGGCTTTTTTGTTTCTTTTAGCGGACATTTCCGGGGACATTTTTCGCAGAATACTTTATTTACAGCTCCGATGATGATATATTGTATACGTATATTCGCAAATACAGAAAGGAGTTCTCCTTATGGACCTTACCAAATTATTAGAAGAATCCCTCCTTCAGGAGGAAACGATCGATACTATAGCCAAAGAAGCCGGTGAGAGCGCGGCCGATACCCGCTCGGTCATCAGCTCGGCCCTGCCCGCCCTGCTCGGTTCCGCCCTCGGCGGCGGCTCCCAGCAGAGCTCCCAGGCGAGCCTTCTGGGCGCCCTCCTCGGCGGAGGCCAGCCCCAGCAGCAGGCCTCCCAGGCGGATCTTCTGAGCGCCCTTCTGGCCGGTCAGCAGACCCAGTCCCAGCCCGCGAACAACGCCGGCCTCCTCTCCGCCCTCATGGGAGGAAACAACCAGAGCAGCTCGCTCGTCTCCAACGTCAGCGCCAACACCGGCGTGAGCAAGAAGTCGAGCAACGCCATACTCCTGGTCCTGGCGCCGATATTGATCAAGATGCTCCTCAAGAACCTCACCGGCGGCTCGAACCAGCAGAGCTACGCCTCCCAGTCATCCGGCGGCGGCAGCCTTCTGCAGGCCCTGCTGGGAGCGACCTCGACCAACAACATGGGCAGCAGCAAGCCCCAGAGCTCCCAGATGAGCGGAAACGACAGCCTGCTCTCCGCCCTTCTCGGAGGCGGACAGACCCAGCAGTCCAAGCCGAACCAGAGCTACCAGCAGGCGGGCGCGGCCGACAGCCTGCTCTCCGCCCTTCTCGGAGGCGGACAGACCCAGCAGTCCAAGCCGACCCAGAGCTACCAGCAGGCAAACGGGAACGACGCTCTGCTGCAGGCCCTTCTCGGCGCGCAGGCCCAGCAGTCCAAGCCGTCTCAGCAGAAGCCGGCCCAGAGCAAGCCGCAGAGCAAGCCCCAGAACAACGAGCAGGATCTGCTCCAGGCCCTCCTCGCCCAGCAGCAGGCTCAGCAGCAGAGCTCAAGCAAGGTCGACGACGGCGGTCTCATGGGAGCTCTCTTAAGCGGCATGGGCGGAGCTTCCCAGAGCCAGGCCAAGCCCCAGCAGAGCAGCGGCGGCCTGCTCGAGTCCCTGCTCGGACTGAGGTCCGCCGAGGAAGCGACCAAGGCCTCCTCCGGCGCCAAGACCACTACCGCCAAGAAGACCGTGACCGGCGGCAAGAAGACGACCTCGGCCAAGAGCGACGCCACCTCGACCGGCAAGAAGGATACCGACAGCGCGAAGAAGACCGTGATCAAGGTCAACAATAAGAAGTAAGGAGGCCAATATGGCAGTAGAAAAGAAGCCCGTCGACACCTCGGCGGTGACGAGAAAGAAGGCGGACGCCGAAGCCGCTCCCGAAGAGACCGAAAAGAAGGTCACCAAGAAGACTGTCGAAAAGCAGCCTGTCGAGAAGACCGTGGTCAAGGTCAACGCGGGCAATACCAATATGAAGACCAAGGACGAGCGCAGGGCCGCCGCCAAGGGCAAGAGGATAGCGGCAGTCATCTTCTGGCTGCTGGCGATAGTCTGCGAGGTCCTCGCCATCATGGTGCTCTCGGGCTACATGTACGTGGCGAATCCCCTGCTCTGGCTGTGCATCTTCATCGTCGCCGACCTGGCCCTGGTCATCACCGGCTCGCAGTTCTGGAAGAGAGCCAACGACGTCGATCCGGTCAGCAAGGAGAACAAGGTCAAGTTCTTCCTCTGGAACCAGATGGGCCTCATCGTCAGCGTCATCGCCTTCTTCCCCCTGGTGATACTCCTGCTGCGCGACAAGGATCTCGATCCCAGGACCAAGAAGATCGTCAGCATCGTGGCCATCGCGGCCCTGGTGCTGGCCAGCGCCTTCTCCATCGACTACAATCCCGTCTCCCAGGAGGAGTACGAGGAGGCCCAGGTGGAGTACGAGGGCCAGACCATCTACTGGACCCGCTACGGCAAGTCCTATCACACCAGTCTCGAGTGCCCCTCCCTCTCCCGTTCCAGCACCGTCTATGAAGGCACCATCGAGGACGCCTTCGAGGCCAACAGGAACGATCCCTGCGACTTCTGCGTAGCGCAGTAGCGGGAGCGCGGCCAACACTTAAGATCAGACGCTCACCGGCCCCGCGCCGGTGAGTTTTTATATTCGAATGAGACTGTACATCACTACGGGAGCACGCTTTTGCTCAGCGCGGGTACCCCGAACGGGCCCTCGTCGCAAGCCTTTTTTCGCAGGATATTCATCCGCTCTTCGCGGTTATCACCGCTCAATCGCGGTGAATATCCATGCAAAAGTCTTCTCCTCGCACTAAGCTCTTCGGCGTCTGAAGCCGCCTCAGTCGCTAAGTGCCGCGACCCGCGATGGCTCCCTCATGTGATGCACAAGTCTCATTACGATCATGCAAAAACATTGTCTATAATGGATGTATTCCTCCGCGACCAGTCCGTGGTACAATAAATATATCGGGAGGAAGGATCATGGCAAAGGATACGAGGGTCGACAAGCTCTTTTCAAATCTCGGCCTGCTGACGAGGAGCCAGTGCAAAA
>JAEEIC010000256.1 GCA_016281165.1 Bacillota bacterium
CCCCGCTCCGCCAGCGTCAACGGTCTTTCGGCCATGCTCTATGACGCGAAGACCGGCGAAAGCGCCTTTTCGAGGGAATACGAGCTCCACATAGTCGACAGGGTGGGAGGAGGCGACAGCTTCGCCGCGGGCCTCATATATTCCCTGCTCGAAGGCGCGGATATCCGGACCTCGGTCGAGCTCGCCGCGGCGGCCTCGGCCTTAAAACACAGTATAGAAGGCGACTTCAATATGGTGAGCCTTTCGGAGGTCGAAAAGCTGGCGGCGGGGGACGGCTCCGGCCGCATACAAAGATAGGGAGCGGGGCGGATCCGTCAGCCATTCCGGCAGATAAAACGCGCGGTCAAAACAACAGGCTTGTATATACAAAAGCCTGTTGTTTTTTGCTATAATAATTATGTAGTCCTTGCAGACGGTCCGCGGGCGGAAAGCTCTCTCCGGGCCCCGGGAACATAAAGGGAAAGCAGGTGCGGTCCATGTCATACACAGCTTTGAAAAAGATGCGGGAAAGGAACGCCGGTCTCTTCGGCCCCGAAGCGGGCCCGGCGCAGCCTGAGAGACATTACGATACGGTGGATCACGGCCTCAAGGCCATGGCCTTAAGGTTCCTGCACAGCGCCTGCCGGGGCCTGGGCTTCGACGCCGGGATCGAAAAGCAGGAGCGCGAGAGCGGCGTCTATCAGGGCAGGAGCTTAAGGCCCGCCCAGATACCCTACGACATGCAGAAGGATATCGACCGCCTCTGCCTTGAGAGGGAACTGGAGAAGTTCATCGATTCCGGCGTGGCGGAGGACGCCTATACCGTCTATTACTGCTATCTGGAGATGTTCTTCGGCCATTACGGCAAGTCCAAGAAGATGGTCGAGCTGCTCTCGGAGTTCGAGGCCAACGGCAGCTCCCTTCTCATGAAGCACAGGGACCACTATTCGCATTCAGTCTACGTCTTCGCCCTGGGCCTCGCCGTCTACGAGTCGAACGAGGCCTTCAGGAACGCCTTCAGGCGCTTCTACGGCTTCGGCGATGACCCTAAAAGAGAAGACGACGACTTCGCGGCGGCATGCAGCTTCCTCGAATACTGGGGGCTGACCTCGCTCTTCCACGATATAGGCTATCCCTTCGAGCTTCCCTTTGAGCAGGTGCTCTCGTATTTCGAGGTCGAGGGCAAGGGCCGCGGCAGAGGCAGCCTGTATCTTTCATACAGAGACGTGGAGAGCCTCACCGGCCTCAGCGAAGAGGCGAGGGCGCATTTCAAAAAGCTCTGCGGCAGGGACTTCGCCGGTACAGAGGAGCTCTTCGCCTTCGGCGTGAGCGAAAGGCTGGGCAAGGCCTACGGCTTCTCCGAGGAATATATACTGGGGCAGATACACGACAAGCCCAGAGATCCCGCCGGCTTCGGCTATTTCATGGACCACGCCTATTTCAGCGCCGCCAGGCTCTACCGCGAGATCGAAAGGTCGGTGGGGACCTGCGGCATCAACGAGATGCATCTGGACGCCCTGACCGCCATACTGCTGCACAACAGCCTCTTCAAATTCGGCATATCCTTCTATAAAGACGACGAGAAGCGCAGGCAGCCCCTGGCCATGGAGGATCATCCTCTCGCCTTCCTGCTGATGCTCTGCGACGAGCTGCAGTGTTGGGACCGCACCGCCTACGGACGCAATTCGAGGACGGAGCTCCATCCCATGGCCGCCGATTTCGATTTCAGCGGCGGCGCCGTGCACGCCGTGTACTATTACGACAGGGAAGAGCAGGAGAAGATAGACGCCTTCAGGCTCAGGTACCGCAGATGGGAGGACGGGGGCGAGCAGGGCCGCGCGCCGCGCCTCAAGGCCTACAGCGACATGGCGGAGAAGGAGCAGCGCTTCGTCTCCGACATCAAAAAGATAGTCGATACCGAGAACATACCCCTGACCGTGGTCCCCGGCACCAAAGACGCGGACAGGAAGAGCAAGCATACCTATCTTTCGGCCAGCAATTTCCTGCACCTGTACGATTTCGCCGTCGCCCTCAACGCCAGGTATTCCTATCAGGGCGGAGAGAAGGACGTGGAGGCCGAGACCCTCGAGAAGGCCTTCGAGGAGCTCTCCCTCGAATACCAGCTCTCCAACATCAATCAGGCCAAGAGCTTCTCAAAGTACCTCGACGCCATCGGCTGCTTCTATACCGACCGCCCGGTGGACTATGAGATGATAAGCGCCTTCAGCCGCGCCCAGACCTTTGCCTTCGCTCCCATGGAGCACGAGCGCTGGGTGAGAGAGCATATCTCCATGGGCTGGATAAAGGGAGACCTCTACGAGAGAGCGGAGCTCCCCGAAGAACTGCTCGGAAGATACGGGGACGAGAAAACGGCGAGAAAGGCCGTAAGAGAGCAGCTGCGCATGCACGAGCTGGCCATGGACGGTTCTCCTTCCTCCGCGGAGATCGCGGCCCACTTCGAGGCTCTGCCCGAAGAGGAGAAGAGGAAGGACTACGAGCCCTTCAACAGCATGCTGAAACTGATAAAGAAATTCGACGGGCTCAGGATATATGAGCTCACTTTGGGATCATGCCATGACAGCTAGGGAATGCAGAGAAGGATTCGATAAGGACAGGAAGGACTGCCGCCTGCCCCTTACGCATATAATGGCAGAGGCGCGGGACGCGAAGGACCCGTTCCTGCGCGAGGTAGACGAGCTCTTCGGCGCCGCCGACGTCCTCAGCATAGAGAACGCGAAGAAGCACCGCCGCGTGCTGCTGGGCCTTTCCGCCGCCGGGACGCTGCTCACCCTCGCTTTTCTGCTCTACGACGAGATAGACGTGCACGGCATGATATTCGCCTGCGGGGCGATGCTCTTGACGCTCTTTTTCATCCACAGGCTGGCCGGCCGCAGCGACTGCCACCGCAAGTATCTGGAATACCGCGTGCTGGCGGAGAGCCTGAGAGTCCAGTATTTCCTCAGCCTTGCCGGCGTCAGGACCCGGGTCGCCGACATACTTCCCTGGTCTCTCAGAAAAGGGGTCCCCTGGGCGGCGGAGCTGCTCGGCAGCCTACCCGCGGAAGAGAGAGCCGAAAAGCGGAGCGTGCTGGACTGCTGGATAAAGGACCAGAAGGCCTATCATATCAGCGCGCTCAAAAAGGCGGAGACGAAGAACGCGAGGGACGAGAAGACGGCGGGCACCGTGCTCTGGCTCACGGTCGCCGCTTATATATTGGCCTCCGGCTTTGAGATCGCTGCCTTTAACGGCGCGGCCTTCGGCGACTCCCAGGCGATACGCATGGTCTTCAAGATAATGCTGGGCACCATGTCGGTGGTCACGCTCTTTACCGGCAGCTACTACGGCAAGATGTCGCTGCCCAACGTCATAGACGACCACAAGCGCATGATCGCCCTCTACTACAAGGCGGAGGAGGATATCGCCGCGGCGGGCGAGAGCGAGGAGCTCCTGCTGCTGCTCGCGAGGGAGTGCCTGAACGAGAACAGCGCCTGGTACGCCTATCAGAGCAAGAACAAGTCCGATCTGGTGATATGATGAGCGTAGAGATAAGAAAAGAGCTTTTCCGGCTGCAGGATAAAGAATACCGCGAGTTCCAGCTCGGGCTTTTGCCGACCGTGGCCCCCGAACGGGTGATAGGCGTCAGGACCCCGCTGCTGAGGAGATACGCGAAAAGGCTGGTAAGAGAGGGAGGAGCGGAGGATTTCCTTACCGGGCTTCCCCACGAGTATTTCGACGAGGACCAGCTGCACGCCTTCATCATCTCGGAGCTCAGGGACTTTGACGTTTGCCTCGACAAGCTCGAGCGCTTCCTGCCCTTCATCGACAACTGGGCGACCTGCGACCAGCTGTCCCCGAAGGTCTTCAAAAAGAACAGGGAGAGGCTGCTCCCCCGCGTAGAGAGCTGGCTCTCCTCGGACAGGACCTATACGCTCAGGTTCGGCATCGGCATGCTGATGGAGCATTTCCTCGACGAAGACTTCGACGCCGCTTACCTCGATAAGTTAGCCGCCGTGAGTTCGCCGGAATACTACGTCAACATGATGAGGGCCTGGTATTTCGCGACCGCCCTGGCGAAACAGTACGAGGCGGCGGTCCCATTCATAGAAGAGAAGAGGCTCGACGTCTGGACGCACAACAAGACGATACAGAAGGCGGTCGAGAGCTTCCGCGTGACGCCGGAGCACAAGGAATACCTTAAGAGCCTCAGGATCAAAGGACCGGCCCGCGGCGCTTCTTCCCGCGGCGGAGACTCTCTTAAGGTCATAGAATATTTCGCGAGCGGAAGAAAGGAGCACTGGCTGGGCGAGATCGCCAAAAGCGACTGGCGGGCCGGGGCATATCTTTGCCGGATACTGAGCGGAGGCGGCTTTTTTGACGCGCTGGGAGAGGGCGCGGAGCTGCTGCTCCTTACGAAGGGAGACGCGCTCCTGTCTTTTTGCACTCTCTCCGATAAGGACTGCGTACAGCCCACGGAGCTCGCGCCCTGGGTGGGCTTCGTATATACCTTCCCGGCCTTCCGCGGGAAACGCCTGATCGGCCGGCTTTTCGAAGAGGCCGAAAGAAGGGCCAAAGAGAGGGGCCGCAGGGCCCTGTATCTCGCCACCGACCATGAAGGCCTTTATGAGAAGTACGGCTGGGAATACCTGACGCGGGCAAAAGACATCCACGGGGGCGTATCCCGTGTCTATATTAAAAAGATATCCTGAATTAAGGGGGGGAGCGAAAACGGAATACATCCATCACTGCGAAACGCCCCTTGGCGCGGTCACCCTCGCGTCCGACGGGGAAGCCCTGACCGGCCTCTGGTTCGAGGGCCAGAAATACTACGCCGCTGTCCTGGACAGCGAACATGAGGAAAAGGACCTGCCCGTATTCAGGCAGACAGAGAGCTGGCTGAAGGAGTACTTCGCGGGCAGAGACCCGGGCTCAGCGCCTCCTCTGCGCTTAAAAGGCAGCGCCTTCCGCCTCGCGGTCTGGGACATCCTCCTGGGCATACCCTGCGGGAAGACCGTGACCTACGGCGGGATCGCGAAGGAGCTGGCGCGGCGCGCGGGCCGCGGGAATGTTTCCGCTCAGGCCGTGGGCGGGGCGGTCGCTCATAATCCTGTATCTATCATCGTTCCCTGCCACCGGGTGCTGGGCGCGGACGGGAGCCTCACCGGCTACGCGGGAGGCACGGAAAGAAAAGCGAAGCTCCTCGCGCTCGAGGGTTCGGCAAAGGAGGCCAGGCCATGAAGAAAGCTCTCATCGCCATGAGCGGGGGCGTCGATTCCAGCGTCGCCGCGCTGCTAGCCCAAAGGGCGGGCTTTGAGTGCGTGGGCTGCACCATGAAGCTCTACGACGCGCCGCAGGAGGATCCGGGAGACAGGACCTGCTGCTCGCTGAGCGACGTCGAAGACGCGAGAGCGGTCGCCAGAAGGCTCGGCATGCCCTATTACGTCTTCAATTTCAAGGACGGCTTCAGGGAGAACGTGATAGACCGCTTCATCGGCTGCTACGAGCGCGGAGCGACCCCCAATCCCTGCATAGACTGCAACCGCTTCATGAAGTTCGACAAGCTCTTCGAGAGGGCCGACATACTGGGCTGCGAATACATCGTGACGGGCCACTACGCGCGGATAGTGAAAAAGGACGGCAGGTACGCCCTCCTCAAGGGCCTCGATCCCGCCAAGGACCAGAGCTACGTGCTCTATTCCCTCGACCAGGAGCGCCTGGCGAGGGTCCTGCTCCCCGTAGGAGAGCTCAGCAAGGACGAGACCAGAAGGATAGCGGAGGAAGGCGGCTTTCCCAATCACGGCAAGCCCGACAGCCAGGACATCTGCTTCGTGCCTCAGGGCAAGTACGCGGAGGTCATAAAGGCGCTCAGCGGCAAAAGCTACCCCGAGGGCGACTTCGTGGATAAGGACGGCAGGGTGCTGGGCCGCCACAAGGGCATAATATGGTACACCAGGGGCCAGAGGAAGGGCCTGGGCATAGCCTTCGGCGAGCCTATGTACGTGCTGCGCGCCGACCCCGCGAGCAACAGAGTGGTGCTCGGGCGGGACGAAGACCTTTACTCTTCCGCTCTCACCGCGGACGACTTCGTCTGGACCTGCGGCAGCGTCCCCAAGGGGACCCTGCGCTGCAGCGCCAAGGTGAGGTACAGGCAGCAGGAGCAGCCCTGCGAGGCGAGAGCGCTCGGGGGCGGCAGAGTCAGCGTGGTCTTCGACGAGCCCCAGCGGGCGATCACGCCCGGCCAGGCCTGCGTGCTCTACAGCGGCGAGGAGGTCCTGGGCGGAGGCA
>JAEEIC010000257.1 GCA_016281165.1 Bacillota bacterium
CACAACGCCCTGGCGGACGTGCTCAGCACGGTCCTGGTGCTGAAGCATCTCGATCTGGCCGCAGGGCTGTCCGACGAGTATTTCCGCTGCGACAGGAGGGGCGACTGAGGACTGCTCAGAGCGCGGTCCCGCGTAAAATATCCGGGAAAGAGCGTAAAGCTCTTTTTTTTTGTCCGGAAACGCCCGGCCGAGTCTGTTTTTTTCTTTCCGCGCGCTTTATTTATGTATATATTGCCGATTATGCGTCTAAAATGAATATTTTGTAATTTTATTTATTATTTTTGCATGAAAAAGATGGACAAGGCTGAAATGATGTGCTTTAATGAATAAGCGTTCGATAAACAGCGAATAAATGTCTGGTTTATACACAAATGCGCAGCGTGAAAGGAACCATATATGAACAAGAACTATGTCATCGATACCATGTTCGATTATTTCCAGCTCGAGGGCAAGACCGCGATCGTGACGGGAGCTGCCAACGGCATCGGGGCCGGCATCGCCTCCATGCTCGCGGGCCTGGGCGTCAACGTCGTCGCCTGCGACATCGAGGACGGTCCTCTGGAGAAGACTGTGGGAGCCATCGCCGCGGCGGGCGGGGAGATCACCGCCGTCCACTGCGACATAAGCGTTCCCGCCGACGTCGAAAAGACCATCGCCCTCGCCCTGAATAAATACGGAGCCCTGCACATACTGGTCAACAACGCGGCCGGCTGCGGCGGCGGGAAGAAGATAGACGACATGACCGATCCCGAGTGGGACAGGCTCATCAATCTCAATCTGACCTGCGTCTACAAGTTCATCATGAAGGTCTATCCCGTCTTCAAGGCTCAGAAATACGGAAAGATAGTCAACATCAGTTCCGGCGCCGCCATCACCGGCGACTGGAGCGATCCCCACTACGCGGCGGCCAAGGGCGGAGTCATCAGCCTGAGCAGAGAGCTGGCGGTGGAATTCGCCAAGGATCATATATATATCAATACCGTCGCGCCCGGACTGGTGCAGACCCGCATGGTCCTGCCCTGGGAGGGCGTCGAGGAGAACAATATACTGGTCGGAAGGATAGGGACCCCCAAGGATATCGCGGCTACGGTCGCCTTCCTCGCGTCCGCCGCTTCCGATTACTTCACAGGCCAGACGATCTGCCCCAACGGCGGTTCCTGGATGTATTAAGGAGGTAGGGAAATGAAGGATTATCTCGGCATAAGCGGCAAGAGCGCGATAGTGACCGGCGGCGGCAGAGGCATAGGCGAGGCCTGCGCCAAGGCGCTCGCCTCCTACGGCGCCAAGGTCGCGATCTTCGACATAAACGACGTCAACGGAAACGCGGTCAAGGACCAGATCATCGCAGGCGGCGGGGAAGCGATATACATCCACTGCAACGTGATGCATATCGAAGAGATCAAGGCCGCCATCAAGGAGGCCGCCTCGGTCTTCGGCAGCATCGACATACTCGTGAACAACGCCGGCGGCTCCGAGAAGCCCATCGATTTCTGGAACGTCACCGACGAGCTGTGGAACAAGATCGTGACCTACAACCTCTTCAGCCAGTTCTGGATGATAAGAGAGACCTTCCCCTTCATGAAGGAGAAGGGCGGAAAGATAGTCAATATCAGCTCCGGCTACGCCCTCTGCGGCGGCGACCAGTGCGTGCACTACGCTTCCGCCAAGGCCGGAGTCATCGGCCTCACCTCTTCCATCGCCAAGGAAGGCGCGCCTTTCCACATCAACTGCAACGTGATACCGGTCCCGACCACCAAGACGCCGGGCCTGTGGGAATCCGACGGCGAGTTCGCCGACGACGAGATCCCCCTCATCCCCCAGGGGAGGCTGGCCGAGCCCGAGGACATCTCAAATACCGTCCTCTTCCTCGTCTCGCAGGCTGCCGACTACGTCACCGGCCAGATAGTCGCTCCCAACGGCGGACGCCGCATGCTCGTATGACGGGCGCCCCAAAATTCGTTCCATATCGGTCCAGTTAATAATATAAAGAGGTACAAAATGAAGAACTTCAAAACTGCCGCGGCTCTGCTGCTGGCCCTCGTAATGATCCTCGGGCTCGGCGCCTGCGGAAAAGCAAAGGAAGACGGTCCCATACTCATCGGCTGCCTGGGGCCCCTCACCGGAGAGAACGCCTTCTACGGCACCCTCCTCAAAGACAGCGTCACCGTCATGGCGGATGAATGCAACAAGAACGGCGGCATACTCGGCCGCCAGGTCCAGGTCAATTATTATGACGACCGTTCGGACCCCATCGAAGCCACCAACGCGGCCAGAAAGGCTATCCAGCAGGATAAGGTCTGCTGCATCATAGGCACCGAGTCCTCGACCACCACCCTGGCTCTCGCCGAGGTCTGCGAGGAGAACAAGGTCCCCTTCGTCGCCACCCAGGCTTCGAACATCAAGATCACCCAGAACGACGACGGTACCCTGCGTCCCCAGTCCTTCCGTTCCTGCCTGACCGACCCGCAGTTCGGCGCCATCATGGGCCAGTACGGTTACAAGGAGCTGGGCTATGAGAAGGTCGCGATCATCTACAATCTCGGATCCGACTACTCCGTTGGCGTAAAGAACGCCTTCACCTCCGCCTTTGAGGCGGCCGGCGGCACCATCGTCGCTACCGAAGCCTTCAACGACGGCGACGTGGACTTCAGGGCCATACTCACCAAGATCAAGGACGCGGGCGATTTCGACGCCTTCTACATCGCGGTAGGCTATTACCAGCAGGCGGGCCTCATCATGAAGCAGGCCAGAGAGCTGGGCATGGAGCAGCTGGTCATGGGCACCGACGCCATGATGGTCGGCAACATGTTCGAGATCGTGGGAGACGGAATGGAAGGGACCTGCTTCCCCGCCAACTTCGACGTATCCAACGATGAAGTCCTCGACTTCCTGCAGAAGTTCATAGACGCCCAGGGCTACGATCCCTTCAAGGACGCCGCCGGAGACCTGGTAGTCGCCCACGACGCCTGGCTGATGGTCGAAAAGGCCATCAACACCGCCGGCAACACCGATCCGACCGCCATCCGCGACGCGCTCGAGAAGACCGGCACCATCGATATCCTCGGCGGGACCCTCACCATCGTCCCCGAGACCCATCAGGTCCTGCGCGCCTGCCCGATCTACGTCATCCAGAACCAGGAGTTCGTGAAGCTGACCGAGTTCAAGCCCGAGGCCTCCAACTAACGATCAAGGATCAAGCACCCATATGTAGCGCGAACGCTGCCCGGCCGACCCCGGGCAGCGGCGCCATGACAGGAGTCAATCAATGCTGCTTCAGCAGATCATCAACGGAATATCGGTAGGAAGCATATACGCCCTCCTCGCTGTAGGCTACGCCCTGATCTACAGCATATTGAATTTCACCAACTTCGCCCACGCCATCGCCGTGACCATAGCGGCCTTCAGCTGCTTCTGGTTCCAGTTCCTCGTCACCGCGGACCTGCCCTCGGGCCTCCTCGTCGGCATCGCCGCGGGCGTCATCGCGGGGATACTGATCGAGAGCCTGGCCTACAGGCCCCTGCTGGTCAAAAAGGCCAGAAGGCTCTACTTCATGATCGCGGGGCTCGGCGTCAGCATCATGTGCGAGAACCTCATGATCATCTGCTTCTCCGGCAGGATCAGGATCTACCCCGCGGGCTTCGGCGACACGACGGTCTCGCTGGGGAACCTCTCCATCGGCCTCATCGACCTGGCGATACTGATCATCAGCGTCATCTCCCTCGTATGCGTGGAGTTCTATCTGCAGAAGACCCGCACGGGCCTGGCGATAAGGGCCTCGGCCTTCAACCTCGAGGCGACCTCGCTGATGGGAGTCGATACCGGAAAGCTCATACTGACGGTCTTCGTGATCGCGAGCCTGCTGGCGGGCATCGCCGGCGTCCTTCTGGGCGCGAAGTACACGACCTACACCTCCCTGGGCACCTTCATGACCAACAAGGCCTTTATCGCCGCCGTGGTCGGGGGCCTGGGGAGCCTGCCAGGCGCGGTGATAGGAGCCCTGATACTGGGCGTCGCCGAGGCTATGGTCTCCGCCTACGTCTCGACCGCCTTAAGGGATCTCTTCGCCTACGTGATCCTCATCGTCGTTCTGCTCATCAAGCCCTCGGGCCTCCTCGGAAAGCCCGAAGGGGACAAGGCTTAAGGGGGTGGGATCATGTCATACTGGCTCGGTGTAGCGACTCAAGTCTGCATATATCTCATCGCCATCCTCGGGGTCTCGGTGCTCTGCGGCTTTACCGGCATGTTCACCATGGGCCACGCGGGCTTCATGGCGATAGGCGCCTATACTTCCGCCGTGCTCAGCGTAAAGCTCGGCTGGCCCATCTGGATCTGTATGATCTGCGGGGCTGTCCTCGCCGTCATCGTCGGCGTCATCGTGAGCATCCCGACTCTTAAGCTTCGCGACGACTATTTCATGATAGTCACTCTCGGCGTGGGAGAAGGAATAAGGCTCATAATACAGTACATGGCGCCCATAACGGGAGGCGCGAGGGGACTTACCGGCATCCCCCACGCGACGAACTTCTATCTCGCCTTCGCGATACTGATCGTCGTCATCGTCTTCATAAAGTCCTTCCTTTCTACCAAGTTCGGCCGCAACTGCGTCGCCATCAGGGAGGAAGAGCTGGCGGCGAAGTCGGTGGGCATCGACGTCTTCAAGCACAGGCTCCTGGCCATGGTCATAAGCTGCGCGCTCTGCGGCATCTCCGGAGCCCTGCTCGCCCACTACATGAACTATCTCAACCCGACCCTCTTCAAGCTCGCCAAGAGCGAGGAGCTCACCATCGCAGTCATACTCGGCGGCCGCGGGAGCCTGACCGGATCGATAGTCGCCGGACTCGTCCTCCTGCCCCTGCCCGAGCTCCTGCGCTTCGGCTCCGCCCAGGAGTGGCGCATGGTCCTGTACGGCTTTCTGGTCATCATCACCATCATCTTCAAGCC
>JAEEIC010000258.1 GCA_016281165.1 Bacillota bacterium
GCCCAGAGCCTTTCTGCACTCGTCCCTGTCAAGGTCCGTGAATCCGGCCCTGATGGGGTTTCCCGTGAGCACGGTCTTCTCGGGATGCCTGAAGCCCGAAGCGGATCCCTCAAAGCTGATGAAGACCTTGTCGGCGTAGCGCTCGAGCATCTTGTTGGTGAGCCCCGGGATCGCGTTCTGCTCGTGGATGAAGCAGGGTATCTTGAGCCTGTGGGCGTTCATGACGACCGTACCGGTCACATAGCCGCCGGTCCCGATGACCACGTCGGGCCTGAATTCTTTGATGATATGCGAAGCCTCGTAGCCCCCGTGGACCACGTTCTCCAGAGTCTTGATGTTCTTTATCAGATTGTGCCTGTCGATGCCGGAGGCGTCTATGCCCCTGATCTCAAAGCCGGCGCCAGGGACCAGCCTGTTCTCCATGCCGGTCTTGGTGCCGATGAAAAGTATACCGGCCCCGGGATCGTGCTCTTTTATGCAGGACGCGATGGCGATGGCGGGATAGATATGGCCGCCGGTGCCTCCGCAGCTTAGAATGACCTTTTTCATGAGACAGCTTCCTCCGCTCTCTTTTTCGCCGCGGCGCTTGCCGCCGCGCTCCTTCTGGAGATATTCATGACCATGCCCAGCTCGGCCAGCATGAGGATGGTCGCGTTTCCTCCCAGGCTCACCAGCGGCAATACCACTCCCGTAGCCGGGAAGGAGGCGGTGACGACCGCGATATTAAGTATGACCTGCAGCGCCAGGTGCATGCCCACGCCCGAAGCGAGCAGCATGCCGAAGAGGTCCCTGCAGCGCAGGGCTACCCTGAAGACGCGCCAGATCAGAGCCACATAGACCATTATGAGGCAGATTATGCCGACAAAGCCCAGCTCCTCCCCGATTATCGCCAGGATGAAATCGTTCATGGGCTCGGGAAGATAGAGGGTCTTCTGTATGCTCTGCCCCAGGCCGACGCCGGTGACTCCGCCGGAGCCCATCGCGAGGAGCCCCTGGACCACCTGATAGCCGCTGCCTAAAGGATCCGCGAAGGGATCCGTGAAATTGCTTACCCTTTCCTTCATGTAATCGCCGAAGGCGGGCGAATTGTAGAGCAGGAAGACGAGAGCGCTCCCTCCCGTGCCGGCGATGACGACCAGTATCCAGGAGAGCCCGGCCGCGAACATCATGCCCGCGATGAGCATGACCACGATGCCGGCGGTGGAGAAATTGGGCTGCTTGTAGATGAGGAAGAAGCAGGCGCCCATCAGGGCGGCGACCCAGATCAGCGGGAGCAGGGTCTTGAAGCCCCAGGGCTTGTCCTTGTTCTTTCCCCTGCCCGGCAGCAGCCTCACGTTTATCCTCTCCGGATCGTCGGCGTAGAACCTGGCCAGATAGATGATGAGGCAGGTCTTGATGACCTCTCCGGGCATGATGGTGATGACCTTGAGGTCTATCCAGCGGGTGGCGTTGTTTATCGTCTTGCCAAGAGGCGAATATATGAGCACCAGCAGCACCATGCCGACAAAAAGTATGAGCTTGGCGAAGGGCCTGATGATCCTGTAGTCGGTGTTCGAGGCCACGATGAAGAGGAACCATCCCAGAGCCATCCACTTGGCGTCCTCCAGGAGATAGTGCTGGGGATTGCCGAACTTGCTCATGGAATAGTAAAAGCTCGAGCTGAAGACCATTATGAGGCCGAAGATGGAGAGAGCCGCGGTGAGCACGACTATCCAAAGATCCCCGTCCTGTTTTTTGAGCTTTTCGGTCTTTTCAGCCATGAAGCTCTGTCCACTCCTTTTTTATTCCAGCGCCAGGACGAGAGACTTGAAGTGCTCTCCCCTCTTTTCGTAATTGGCGTACATGCCCCAGCTGGCCGAGGCGGGCGACAGCAGCACCGTGTCTCCGGGCGCGGCCAGCCTCCTGCCTTCGCTCACGCACTGATCCATGCTCTCGCAGAAGATCATGCGTTCTTTGGGGAAACCGCACTTCTCGGCCGTCTGGGCGAAGCGCCGGGCGGTCTGCCCCAGGAGCAGCAGGTATTTGACCCTGCCGTCAAAGCCGTTGATGAAATCGGTGAAGTCCGAGTTCTTCTCGTAGCCTCCCGCGATCAGCAGTATGGGCGTATCGGTCGCTTCTATGGCCTTTATCGACGCGTCGGGATTGGTCCCCTTGGAATCGTTGACGTATCTCACGCCCTCAAACTCCCTCACGAATTCTATGCGGTGCTCCACTCCCGCGAAGCTCCTGAGGCCTTCTGTTATGTATTCAGGCTCTATGCCGGCGCAAAAGCTGATGGTGGCGGCGGCCAGGGCGTTCTCGAGATTGTGGGAACCTGGTATCCTCAGCTCGCCCCTTTTGCAGAGGACGGTCTTCGCGCCGTTCCTGTCTATGGTGAGAGCATCATCCTCGCAGACGGCGCAGATGCCGCAGCCGGTCAGCTGCCTGAGCTTTTCGGCGCCCAGCTTTCTGGAGAAGGGGACTCTGACTGGACCTCCCTTCATGGCGAGAGCGTGGGCCAGGAGACCCTTATCGTCGGCGTTGAAGACGTAATAGTCTTCTTCGGTCTGGTTCTTATGCACCAGGTGCTTCACCCTCTCGTACTCCTCGAAGCTGCCGTGCCTGTCGAGATGGTCGGGAGTGATGTTCAGTATGGCGGAGACCCTGGGCCTGAAGCTCGAGATGGTCTCGAGCTGGAAGCTCGATATCTCTGTGACCATAAATGTAATATCGTCAACATCCCTTACGACGTCAGCCACGGGAAGGCCGATATTGCCTACGACCTCGGTCTTTCTGCCCGAGGCCCTGACGATCTCGCCGGTAAGGGCGGTGGTGGTGGTCTTGCCGTTGGTGCCGGTTATGCCCAGGAAGATCCCGGGGCAGTTCTCAAAAGCCAGCTGCAGCTCGCCCGAGATACGGGCTCCGGCGGCGGCCGCCTTTCGCACGAGCTCGAGTCCGGTGGGGACGCCGGGGCTCAGTATGAGCTCGTCCCAGCCCTCCGGGGAAGGCTCGTCTCCGAAATAAAAGCGCACGCCCTTATCCCTGAAGGCTTCGATGAGTCCGGGGTCGAAGCGGTCCTCACTTTTCGAGTCCCAGACGGCGAGCTCCGCCCTGCCCGCGAGGAGCCTTAAGGCCGCCTGTCCGGATACGCCTAAGCCCAGCACGAGGATCTTTTCCATACTGCTTCCTCCTTTAGACGCCGCGCGCGAGGGCGATCATGAGGCCCAGATACGCGAGGCAGCAGAGAGCGGCCGTGACCAGGGTAAAGACTCTTACCACCTTTACCTCGTTCCAGCCTCCCAGTTCGAAGTGATGATGAAGGGGCGCCATGCGAAAGAAGCGACGTCCGTTCTGGGTCTTGAACACGAAGACCTGTATTATGACCGAGAGAGCCTCGGCCACGTATATCCCTCCCGCGATGGGAAGGGCCCATTCTATGCCCGATACGGCGGCGAGGGCGGCGAGCCCTCCGCCCAAAGCCAGCGAGCCCGTGTCTCCCATGAAGACCTTCGCCGGATGGTGATTGTAGAGGAGGAAGCCCAGACAGGCTCCCGCCGTGCAGGCGGCGAAGATACCGCTCTCGGAGAGCGCGACGCGCGGCGCGAGCAGCATGAAGAACAGGGCCACCGCGGCCGTCACGCTCGAAGCGAGACCGTCCAGGCCGTCGGTGAGGTTCACTCCGTTGGTCATGGCGACCATCACGAAGACCTCGAACAGTATCCCGAAGACTCTGCCCATCCTGAAGGTGCCCAGGAAAGGCACTGTCATGTAACGGGCCCCGCCGTTCCATACGGCGAAGATCACGGCGGCAAGCACCTGCAGGGCAAACTTCTGCTTTGCCGTGAGCCCCTCGTTGTGCTTTTTCGTCACCTTGATATAGTCGTCAAAAAAGCCTATGGCTCCGTAAGCCAGCATGACGAAGGCCATGGAGAGCAGCGCGGAGGGCGAAGAAGACATCAGCCTGTCTTCGCTGTCATACAAAGGCTTTAGGGCAATGCCGAGCAGGACGGCGGCCAGCACCGCCAGTATGATCGCGATCCCGCCCATGGTGGGAGTGCCGGCCTTGGCCAGATGGGCCTGGGGACCGTCCTCCCTGATGCTCTGCCCGGCCTTGAGCCTTCTGAGCAGCGGGAGCAGCACCGTCATGAAGGCGGCGCAGAGCGCGAATGAGACCGCCAGGAATACCAGATAGGGCCCCTGGCCTTTTATGTTTTCTATCAGCGGCTGCATGCGGCCTCCTTAATCCTCGTAAGCCTTCCTCAGCTCTTCGGCCAGCAGGCAGATATTGGTCGAGAGCGACCCCTTGACCAGAACCGCGTCGCCGGGCTTTATGAGCGAGAAGAGCGGGCCCTTCGCTTCCTCCGCCGTCTCAAAGCACATCACCTTGAGCGGCTTCTCGGAGAGAGCGGCCCCACGGGCATAATAATCCCTGTTCCCGCCTATTGCAAGCATCATATCGACGCCCAGATCCGCGGCCAGCCTGCCGATGGCGACGTGGCTCTCCTCCTCGGCGTCTCCCAGCTCCCTCATGTCCGAGATCACCGCGACGCGCCTTTCGGCCGCGAGGTTCGCGAGCGTCCTCATGGCGGAGGCCATGGAATCCGGATTGGCGTTGTAGCTGTCGTCTATGAGCGTCGCCCCGCCTATGGGCACGATCTGCAGCCTCTTGCCCTCGATCTCGGCCTTAGGCATGGCCTCTGCGGCCTCTTTAAGGCTTATACCGTACCAGAGCCCCGCGGCGGCCGCCAGAGCCCCGTTATGGGCATTGTGAAGGCCCAGGAAGGGCAGCTCGAAGCGCTCGCTCTCCCCCTTATACGTCAGGGTAAAGGCGATGCCTTCCATGCCCCTGTCCTCAGCGTCCGTGATCCGAAGCTCCGCTTCGCCTCCTTCCCCGCAGGGCAGCATAACGAAGTTCCCGGAGCTTCTTTTCAGTATCTCTTCCTTCGACAGGAAGGGACTGTCGCAGTTGTATATGAGAGGCTGAGAGGGCTCAAGGAAGCTCGTGATCTTGAGCTTCTCCTCCGCGATGCCCTCGCGGCTGCCTATGTATTCCATGTGGACCACGCCCACATTGGTGATGAGAGCGGCGTGGGGCCTCACCCAGCGGCAGTAATCGTAGAGCTCGTTCTTCCTGTCCATGCCCATCTCGATCACGATGGCTTCGGTGCTCTCGTCCGCCAGAAAGCAGGTCATGGCGATCCCCAGGTGGGTATTGTAATTCTTCCGGCTGCAGACCGTACGGTACTTCGCCGACATGACGGCCGTGACGAGGGCTTTGGTCGAGGTCTTGCCGGTGCTGCCGGTGACCGCGATCTTGATCAGATCGAACTGATCGAGATAGGCCTTCGCCATCATCTCGAAGGCGTACTGGGTATCGGGAGCCAGTACGCAGGCGGCGTCTTCCCTGTCCGCGAGAGCCGAAGACGCGGCCGCTTCATCGGAGACGAGAAAGCAGCGGCAGCCCCTTTCGTAAGCCTGCCCGATGTATCTGTGGCCGTCGTTATTGGGCCCCTTGACGCATACGAACAAAAAACCGGGGCCCACGGCGCGCGAATCTATGCCTACGTCGCTGACCTCAAGGCCTTCGCGTCCGATGATCCTGCCGCCGCAGGCCGCGGCCAGAAAACTCAGGGCTGTCTTTCTCATCCTTTGACCTCTAATCCAGGACCGTATCGGGTCCCTTTACCTCTTCGTTGGTGTTATCGAATTCATAATATAAAGTGACGATGGAGTTCTTGATCACGTGCTCGCCCGCCTTGGGGAACTGATCGACGACCACCATGTTCTCCGTGGTCTCTATCTCGGGGGCTATGCGCCAGTTGAGCTCTCTTCCCGCCACCATGCCGATGGCGTCCTCCATGCTCTGGCCGGTCACGTCGGGGACGGTGGTCCGCCCCGAGTTGATGGTATTGAGATCGGCGTTGCTGTAATCAGGCTGGATGTCCATATACGAGAGCACGGACTGCATGATGTCCCTTGCCACGGGAGCCGCGGTGGTGCTGCCGTACTTGCCTATGCGCGGGGTGTCGACGATGACGAGGCAGACGAACTGCGGATCGTCGATGGGCGCCACACCGATGAAGGAACCGATGATATCGGTCTTGGAATAGCCTCCGGGCACCGGCTTGCTCGCCGTGCCGGTCTTGCCGCCTATCCTGTAGCCCGCGATCTTGGCGGTGCCGGCGCCGCCCTCGGTGACGACGGATTCCATGATCTCGAGCATATTGGCCGCCGTCTGGGACGATACCGAGATGCTCTTGACCTCGGGCTCGAACTCCATGACCACCTTGCCGCTGCTGTCCCTCAGCTCCTTGAGGAAGTGGGGCTGCAGGAGCTTTCCCTCATTGGCGAGAGAGCAGACCGCGGTCACGATGCTGACCGGAGTCACCGCGATGCCCTGCCCGTACGACATGGTCGCCAGCTCTACCGGCCCGCAGGAGCTCAGAGACTGTATCTGGTTGAGGCCTTCGCCCGGGAAGTCCACACCGGTCTTCTGGGTGATGCCGAAGCCCTCCAGGCCCGCGTAATAGCGCTTAGCGCCTATGCGCTGCGCCAGCTGTATCATGACCATATTGCAGGAGTTCTGCACGGCCTGGGCGAGGCTCTCCTTTCCGTGGGATTTGGGCCAGTTCCAGCAGTGCAGGGTCCAGTCGGCCACCTTGGTGGAACCGTTGCAGACGAAGCCCTCGTTCATGTTGGTCACGCCTGTGTCGAGGGCTATGGAGGTGGTCATGAGCTTGAAGGTGGAACCGGGCTCATAGGTGTCGCTGATGCAGAAACAGCGCCACATCCTGTTCCAGTAGGCCATCTTCTCGTCGCTGTTCATGAGGGCGAAATCCTCGGCGTCAGCCTCCATGGGCGCTCTGGGATCGTTGGGGTCGAACTCGTCGGTCTGGGCCATGGCCTTGATCTCGCCGGTCCTGGGGTCCATGATGAGGCACATGACCCTCTGGGCCTTGTAGGTCTCCTTGCCCTCCGCGATCTTCTGCTCCACGATGTACTGTATGTTCTGATCCAAAGAGAGCACCAGAGTATAGCCGTCCTCGGGCGAATAATACTTGTTCGTCCCGTAGGAGAGAGTGTTCTGCTTGTTGTCCTTGCTGGTGATCCAGCGGCCGTTCTGCCCCGCCAGATACTGGTTGTAATACTTTTCGAGCCCCGTATTGCCCACGTTGTCGTCGGTGATGGAGCCCAAAAGCTGCGACGCGAAGGACCTCAGGGGATAAGAGCGGGTAGCGGTCTCGACCAGCTCGATGCCGGCCAGCTTCTCTTCCCTGATCTCCTCGGCCAGGTCTATGTCGACGTTCTTGGTGAGCCTGATGAGCTTCTTCTCCGAGGTGATGACGTCATAGACGTCGTCGTACTCCATGGAGAGGAGCTCCGAGAGCCTGGTCGCCTCGTAAAGCACGTTCTTCTCCTGCTCCTCTTCGGTCTTGCCGTTGGTCTTGACGCTCTCGGGACGCACCCAGACCGCGTAGGCGGTGCTGCTTATGGCCAGCTTGTTGCCGTTGGCGTCGAGTATGTCTCCTCTGGTGGCGGCGATCACGGAGTCGCGGGTCTGCTGCTTCACGGCCTTTTGCGCCCTCTCCTCCCCGACTATCACCATATGCCAGCCCACGCGCACGGCCAGGGCGCAGAAAAGAAGAGAAAACAAAGCAAAAACCACAAGCAGTCTGCTGCGGTTCCTGTTCGTCACCCTCGACTTCTTATTCTTTTTGACCTTCGTCTCTTCAGCCATGATAAAAGGAAAAACGGCGTCAGGACCGCGACGCCGTCAGCTTCTTTACTGTCCGTATACTGTTTCCTTGAGGGCCAGGGCCAGCTCACTGCCGCCGCTGCCGGCCTCATGCAGATAGACTATCTGGGAGAAATCAGGATAGATCAGCCCCATCTCCAGCGCTCTCGCCTCGAGATTGTTGATATTGTTGGCGCTGCGTATCTTGACCTGCAGGTTCTGGATCTGCCTCTCGCAGTCCTGTATGCGCTTCTGGGTGGAATTTATCTCAAACTGGAGCTTGGTGCTGTAGGCCTTGATCGAGACCACCAGCAGCATCAAGATCCCGATGAGGATTATGGCGCACAGCATCTTGTTCCTGTCTTTTCTGCTTATAGACATGATCCGCAGTTCTCCGTCAGTCTTAAGTCTTTATCTTCTCTCACAGCTTCTCGATGATCCTCAGCTTGGCGCTGCGGGCCCGGGGGTTGTCTCTGAGCTCCTCGGGCGAGGCTGTGAGCGGCTTTCTCGTCACTTTTTTGATATCGGCCTTCCGGCCGCATACGCACACCGGGAATTCCGGCGGGCAGATGCAGGGGGAGAGCCTCTGCTGGAAATATTCTTTTACTATCCTGTCTTCGAGGGAATGAAAGCTTATGACCGCCAGTCTTCCCCGCGGGGCGAGGACGTCGGTGAAGTCCGCGAGGGCGTCCTTCAGGCAGCCCAGCTCGTCGTTCACTTCTATCCTCAAGGCCTGAAAGGTCCGTTTAGCCGGGTGGGGGCCTTCTCTTCTCGCCGACGCCGGTATGGCCCTTTTGATGGTGTCTACCAGCCGGAAGGTCGTCTCGAAGGGAGCCTTGGCCCTCTCCTTTACGATGAACGCGGCTATCCTGGCGGCCCAGCGCTCTTCTCCGTAATCCCTTATGACCCTTGTCAGATCTTCTTCGGTATAGGTATTGACTATGTCGGCGGCAGTGAGTCTGTCGTCCGCGCTCATCCTCATGTCGAGAGGCGCGTCCTGCATGTAGGAGAAGCCCCTTTCGGCGTTGTCGAGCTGAAAGGATGAGACTCCCAGGTCCAGCAGGGCTCCGTCGATCTTTTCGATCCCGAGCTCTCTGAGCACCGCCTTGACGTCGGCGTAATTGCTCTGCACGAAGAACTTTCTGCACGCGCAGTCCCTGAGCCTTTCGGAGGCCGCCTCGATGGCGTCCCTGTCACGGTCTATCCCTATGAGGGTACCGGCCTCTCCTATCCCGGCCGCAATACCCAGGGAATGACCGCCGCCTCCGAGAGTTCCGTCCACGAAGATCATGCCTTCTTTGGGGGCAAGACCTTCAATGACCTGATCGTAAAGCACCGGAACGTGAGAGAATTCCATGGCTATACCTGATACCTTGAGCTGAAGTCCTTGAATTCGTCGGAGCTCAGCATGCCGCCCTGCTCGTCGGATTCGTAGATCTCTCTGGCCCAGATCTCCACTCTGTCGCCGAAGCCTATGGTCACCAGATCTTTTTTGATGTCGGCCGCGGCCCTGAGGTTCTGGGGCAGTACCGTTCTGCCCTGCTTGTCGATCTCGCATTCGACCGCGTTGGCATAGATGTAGCGGATGAAGGCTCGCGCCTGCGGATCGGACTTCGGCAGGGAGGAAAGAAGCTTCTGCTGCTCTTCCCAGGTCGAGAGAGGATATATCACCAGGCAGTGATCGAGGCCCCTCGAGAGCACCGCCTGAAAGCCCAGCTCGTCTCTGAATCTTGACGGGATGATGACCCTGTTCTTGGCGTCTATTGAGTTTTGATAGCTGCCCATCAACAAGGTCTTCACCGGCTCTTTCGGTCCACTCGGGGTAACGCAAAATCAGCGCCTTTTCTCAGCACCTCCACTATAAACCATTTCACTCCCGAAGGCAAGATTTTTTTAATGAAAATGGGAATCCACTCCACCATTTTCGCAATAAAAAAGGGCCTGTCCCTTACCTCAAAGCTTCAAAAATCAAGGTTTTACGTGTTCGGCCGCGAATATGGGCCGTTCCCTTCCCACACTGTGATAGCATAACTATACTGATGACCGCCTTCAGCGGGCCCGGCTTGATCGATCGTTCTGATCGCAGAGCCCGGCCTCGGCTCTTCGACGCCGTCACCGTCATTTTCTCTGGGATCACTTATCTCGATGAAGCACAGCTTCTCACGGTCATAGTCCCAGTTTGCCGTCTTCGGCGTGATCCCTGTAATACCGCCAGATCTTCCGC
>JAEEIC010000259.1 GCA_016281165.1 Bacillota bacterium
ACTTCAGTGTCAACGGAGACGAAGTCCTGGTTACCTACAACGTTCCGTCCATCGCGATGAAGCTGGAAGAGAGCGGCGAGAGCGCGACCCTCATCCCCGAAAAATACGCGGATATGGCGGTCGAGGTCATCGATCTTTACTGTCCCGGCGGCTGGGTCGATTGTATGTTTGGCGATGACGCGTTTCCCCATATCTTCATCGACGGCGATTACGGCGATCAGACGCTGAAAGCCGAGATGTTCCTGACCGACGATCCCTACAGCGTCTCCTTCCGCGGCAGGCTGGGCGATCCGGTCAAATTCGTGTATGAAGCCGATATGGCCGTCGATATCCCTGCAGCGGGGACCCGCTCAGGAGATATCCAGGTCCGGTTCAAGACCAATTGCGGAGACGCCTTCGATGAGAACAGCGTCGATCTCGCGGTCTTTAAGCAGGTGGGCGACAGCTATGTGGAGATCCCTCTGGACGAAAAGTTCGAGGAAGGGGTCAAATACGGCCTGTCTGTGAGAGTCATGACCAAAAACGGATATATGATCGGCAAGGACGTCAAGGCTTCCGTCAACGGCAAACCCGTGTCCGGCAGTTATCCTTATATCTCCGAAATAGCGATGAAGTTCGATCTGCCTTTCACTGCCGAAGGATCCCTTACTCCGGTCGAACGCTTCGATATCAGCTTCGATCCCCAGCCCGGCGGCAATGTCGGCGACGTCCCCTATGGATTCGAGATGAAGCCTGAAGGATCCTGCCGCCTGGAGCCGGTGTCGGGCAGATATCTCAACTGGTACCGCAATGACGGCAGCGGTGAAGAGGGGGCGCCGGTAGGCAGCGAAGAATCCTTCAAGGCCGGAGAGCAGTACGGGGTAGAGTTCCTGCTCGTACCGGAGGAAGGCTTCTATTTCGATGAGGGGACCACCGATATCTCTGTGAACGGGAGCACCGAACGGCGCAAGATCTGGGCGGTCACGACAGAGGGATCCGAAAGCGTCTCGCTGAGGATACGGTATACCTTCGAACCTCTTGAGGATATGATCGCCGAGACCCTGCCCTTAAAGGAATTCAGGATCTCCATCCCCGAGCCCAAGGCCGGAGAAGTCCCCCAAAACTTCACGAAGTTCGAGCCCGAAGAGGGCATAGAGGGCGCGAATATGCTGTGGCTGGTGAGCCAGACCGGAGGGAGCTCGCCCCACGAGTGGGAACCCATGGAAGTCGTCGGAATGAAGGCTTTTGAGGAAGGGTATTACTACGCTCTGTACATGACGCTGGACTTTGAGAGCGGGTACAGCGCGACTCCCGACGCTGTCGCCTATATCAACGGCAAAAAGAGCGATCAGTTCATGGGGCCTCTGCGCGCCGAAACCCCCGACGGCAACACGTTCGCCATGATAACCCATAATTACGGTAAGCTTGATAAGTCCCACGTCAAGGAAGAAGCTCCCGGGACCGGCAATCCCTTCACCGATGTGAAAGAGAGCGATTATTACTACTACGCTGTCGACTGGGCCTTCAACGCCAAGCCCCAGATCACCGACGGCAACGGCAAGGACAAGTTCATGCCCGAGCAGTTCTGCACCAGGGGCCAGGTGGTGACCTTCCTCTGGAGAGCTGCCGGCTGTCCGGAGCCCAAGACCTCCAAGAACCCCTTCAGCGACGTCAAGGAGTCTGACTACTTCTACAAGCCCGTCCTCTGGGCGGTCGAAAAGGGCATCACCGACGGCACCAGCCCGACCACCTTCAGCCCGGCCAGGAACTGCACCAACGCCCACATCCTGACCTTCATCTTCAGGGCGGCGGGCGAGAAGGACGAGACCGGCGGCCAGTGGTGGGAGCAGCCCCTGAAATGGGCGACGGAAAAGAGCATACTCAATAACACCGGCGTCAGCAAAGCCAATATCAACAGCGACTGCCCGCGGAAGAACGTGGTCCAGTTCCTGTACCTGCTGATGGATTGACGGCCGCGCCCCGGATCCATCATCGTTATCACACAGACTGGAGGCAATCGATCAAATGAAAAACCGTTCGTTATTACTGATGATATGCATGCTGCTGCTCGCGGCCCTCATCCCCGCGCAGGCTCTCGCCGCGGATCCTCTTAAGATAGAGGTGACGGGAGTTCCCGCCAAACTGAACGTGGGAGATGACGCGCCCACACCGGAGGACATCACGGTGATGGTGGGCGATAAGGCCGCCAAGATCGAATATGTGGGCCTGGATCCTCTCCTGGCGTCCTCGTATGATTATACGAGGTATCAGGAAGGCGGCAAGATCACTGAGCCCGGAGATTATGCCATCATTATCAGTATTCAAAGCGCGCGGGCGCAATATCTCGGCGTAAGCGGTGTTACCGTAAACGGGGCGCCTGCCGCTGAATTCGGGAGCTTTGCTCATGTCGAGGATAGTTTTTGGGAAGACGGGGAAAAGTTTTACGCCCTTGACGTTGGACTCGACGATTTCATTGCGCGCGAGGTCAGGGCCATAAAAGAGAATGGGAACATCTATGTGGATACTTATCTCTCTTACGATGGCACGCTGGAGATCAAGTGCTTCATCACGGTCGGAACGGAGACTTCCCCCGAAGCCGGCGCAGGCAGTTTCCCCTTCAGCGACGTTCCCGCGGACGCCTACTATCATGACGCCGTGGCCTGGGCATACGGCCACGAGCCGCAGATCACCGACGGCACCTCGGCGACGACCTTCAGCCCCGATAAGACCTGTACCCGCGGCCAGGTGGTGACTTTCCTTTGGAGAGCGGCCGGCTGCCCCGAGCCCGAAGCGACAGAAAACCCCTTCGCCGACGTCAGCGAGTCCGATTATTTCTACAAGCCGGTCCTCTGGGCGGTGGAGAAGGGCATCACCGACGGCACCACGCCGACGACCTTCAGCCCCGGCAGCACCTGTAAGAACTCCCACATCCTGACCTTCATCTACAGAGCGGTGGGCGAGCCGTAAAAGAGCGGCGAGGGCGCCTGGTGGCAGGACGCCGCGGGCTACGCGGAGCGCGCCGGCATGCTCGAGGGCTCCTACAGCGGCGCCTACGACGTCAACGCCGACTGCTCCAGGGCCAACGTGGTCTACTATCTCTGGAAGATGGAGAACTGACAGGGCCCCGCAGCGGCGCTCAGGCCTGTACTGCGGCTTTCGGTCTCACTAGCTTTCTAGAGCAACTGCGAAGTTCCGGCTCCCAAAGCCGGAACTTTTTGTGTTATACTTTGATATACAGTTATAGTTATCGCGGGAAAGGATGTAAAGCTCATGGATAAACGTCTGAAAATCGCTGCGCTGCTCATCGCTGCGCTCATGATCATAAGCCTCCTGACGGGCTGCATGGCTACCACCTTCGGCGTCGCCTTCACGGAGGACGGCCGCGTCAGCCTCCTTACCAGGCAGTACCTGGCCGGGAGCTACATAGAAGCCAACGGCAAGACTCCCGAGCAGTTTTACTCTTCACAGATCGAAAGCGGCCAGAAGCTGGAGTCCGTGCGCTTCGACGGCGAGACCTACTGGGGCCTGGGCGGAGAGCCCATGGAGTTCGCTTCT
>JAEEIC010000035.1 GCA_016281165.1 Bacillota bacterium
TCGCCCTCAGCCGCGGGCTGGCCCTCGAGGCGCCAGAGGATGGTGACTATCATCGCCCTGGTGGTGGTCGCCTTGGGAGCGAACCTGCCGCCGCCCACGCCTTCCATGAGGCCGTTCAGCAGCACGTAGTCGACGGGATCGTGGTACCAGGCATCGAGGTCCACGTCGCTGAACTTCGAAGCCGGGCACTCATGCCCCTGAGCCAGGGGGACCTGGCCCTCATCGATCACTTCGGAAGACGAACCGCCTCCGCCGCCGGAGGATCTCTTGGCGAACTTTGCCTTCAGCTCCACGTTCCCGGCGGGCATCGTGAAGCTGGTCTTTTCCGCGGACTCATCAAGGTCAAGGGCTCCGCCGGTCACGACCATCCACTTGCTGAAGCGGTATCCGCTCCTGCTCTCGGCGGTGATGGTGACGGTCTCGCCCTCTTCGGCCTCATCCTTGTCGGAGGTGCCTCCGATGACCTTTATAGTGTAAAGGGGCGCGGGCTCTTCGCCTTCCTCAGTCCACTTGGCGTAAAGGGTGAGATCGCCTTCGACCGGCGCGTAGAAGTCATACTTTTCAGTGCACGCCTCGTCGGTGAACCAGCCTCCGAACACGAAGCCCTCGACATCGGGAGTTTCGGGCTCTTCCGCCATATCGCCGCTCCTTACGATCTGGGGCTCGATCTCAGCGATCCCCTCGCCGGTGACGAACTCGACGGTGTACTCGTCGTAGACCTCGACCGGGAAGAAATCGCTCACGGTCTCATCCTCCGCGATGGCGAAGACGCTGCCGCTCTTCTTTTCGCCGAAGATGCTCATGGCCTTGACGGTATTGTCTTTCCTTCCGGTATATGTGTCGAGGGTCGTCACATTGACGTTCCTCTCTCCCAGGGTCTCGTCGCTCTTGTCGTAATCCAGCTCGTATTCGTCTTCCTCAAGTCCGATGCCGGCGACGGTCACGATGAGCTCCGAAAGGTCGAGGTCTTCTCCGGCCTTGACTTCTCCGGGAGCGCCTTCGATGATCATCGCCAGATCAGCGGGACAGGCCTTTACGGGCAGTCCTTCATCGTCGGTGAACTGGTCTCTGTAGTTCTCGGCGCAGGTCTTAGTGCCTTCGTCGACATAGTAGATGACCGAGCCTTCACCGACGGGCTTGAGGGCGACGATATCCTCTCTGGTGGACATGTTGATCTGCTTGTCGGTGGGATGCACCATCTCGAATTCGGGCTCGCTCTGCAGCAGGAGATCGACCTGCCTGCCGGCAAAGGCGTCGTCCTCGATCAGAGTCAGGCTCTCGGGAAGAGCGATGTCCAAATGCTCGCTCGAAGTCGAGGCCATGGTGTTGGTGTCGTAGCCTATCTTGAAGGCGGCCCAGTTGACAGTCGTCAGGGTCGAGGGCAGAGACACTTTCTCGAGCTTGTTGCAGTTGGCGAAGGCGAACTTGCCCAGCTCGGTCACGCCCTCTTCGATCACGACGGTCTTAAGGTCGGGGCATTCGCTGAAGGCGAAATCTCCGACGGTGACTCCGGCGGGGATCGCTATCTCCTCGAGACCGGTGCAGTAGAAGCAGTAATTGGGGATCTCTGTGATCTTGCCCAAGTCGACCTCTTTGAGCTCATAGTCATGGAAGAACAGCTTGTTGCCCCAGTCGGCGGTGATATTGCCCTCTTCATCCTTGCTCAGGTTTTTCTCGATGGTCTCAAGGGACGGCAGGGAGACGGTCTCAAGCTCGGGGCAGAACATAAAGACATTTGTGCCCAGAGCCTTTGCCGCGGGCAGCGAGATCTCCTCTATGCCTGAGCCCATGAAGGCCTGGAAGCCCACCGTTTCCACCTTGGGAGCATCGACGGTCTTAAGGTTCAGAGTGTGGAAGAAAGCAAGGGTCCCGATCTCGGTGGCGTCAGGCAGATGCACTTCCTCCAGGCCGACGCAGTTCACGAAGTTTATGGTAGATATCTGCTCCGTCTCTCCGAGGGTCACGCTCTTAAGTGCCGTGAAGGTCACGAAATAAGGTCCGGAACTGATGTTTCCCGCATGAGGCATGGAGAAGGTCTCGAGGACCTCGTTGCCGACGCTCACACCGAAGGTGCCGTCGTATTCCGGACTGTCGTAGTACATATAGTCGTTAGCCGGCCTGCAGTAAAGGTAATAGGACAGAGGAGCGGGCATCGCGGAAGCGGGGCAGTCCGCCTCAAAGCTCTTGAGCGAAGCCATCTGCAAGAAATGGCAGAGGAAACTGCCGTTACTGGCCAGCTGAGTGACGCTGGCGGGCAGCTTGACCGAAGTCACATGATACTGCGAATAGAAGCAGAGGCCGCTGAGCGTCTCAAGAGAGGTGCATTTCGAAAGGTCGAGAGCGCCGGTAAGACCGTAGTCCTTGCGGGCGTCGCTGAAGCCCGCGACAGCAGACGCAGTGTAAAACGCGGAATCCAGCATGAACGCTCTTGATCCGATGCTCTTCAGACCCGTCAGTTCCTCGAAGGGGAAGCTGTGCAGGCCGGGGCAGAACAGAAATGCTGAATCGCCTATGATTTCAAGAGCCTCCGGATAGTCGAAGTTCACGGCCGAGAGAGCCGGGCAGAACTGGAACATGAGATTGCCGACAGTGTCGACCTCATATTTGAAATTGACGGTCTCAAGATACGGCTGTTCTCTGAACTGGATATTATTGTCGCAGTAGATATTGATGGTCGTCGCGAAGGTATGACCGTTCTTTTCCGGCTGATAGCAGTAGTACTGGGAGGAACTGTCTGTTGTGGTCCCCGTCTTGTAATTAGAGTCTCCGCCGTCGCCCATATGATTGAGCAGGGAGAACATGGTAGCATACAGTTCTTCCGTTTTTATATTGACGGTCACAAGCTGCGGGTTATACGCGAAGACCGCGCCGCTCGTGCTCGTCAAAGACTCAGGCAGGGTGACCTCGGTCATGCCCGTGTTCGCCAGGCTGCGGAAATCCAGATTTTTGACCGCGCAGTCCTCCTGGGCAAGTATGTCCTCCTCAAGAGAGGTGCAGCCCTCGAAGGCGCCCGCGTACAGTCTTTCCACCGAGCTGCTCAAAGTGACGCTCGTAAGATCCACGCAGTCTCTGAATGTTTCGGTATAGATAATCGTGCTGCCGTCTTCATCCTCATTTTCGCCGAAGACGAGGGTCTTGATGCCCGCGGCGGCGAAATGACCGGGAGAAGAAATCAGCTGTTCGGGCCTGATGTTCAGTTCCGCGCTACCGTCAAAGGCTCCCGCGAAAGCGAGGCCTTCTATGCCGCCAACGTTCGAGAGGTCTATTCCCTCAAGGCTCTCGCAGCCCAGGAAGGCGCAGAACCCTATCTTGTAGAGCTCACAGCCCTCGTCGAAGCTCA
>JAEEIC010000260.1 GCA_016281165.1 Bacillota bacterium
GCAGTAATTGAGGCGGGCGCCGGAGCCTATCACGGTGTCGTTCATGATGACGCTGTTCTCCACCACCGCGCCTTCTTTAACGCGCACGTTCCTGAAGATGATGCAGTTCCGAACCTCGCCCTCGATCAGGACGCCGTCGGCAATGATGGAGTTGGAAACGACCGCGTTCTTCCCGTACTTGGCCGGAGCGCTGTCCATCATGTGGGTGAAGACGGGATTCTCTTCGTCGGCGAAGAGATCGAGCCTCACGCGGCGGTCGAGCAGGGCCAGATTGGCCTCCAGATAAGTCTGCAGGGAGTCTATGTGCAGCACCTCGCTCTTTATCTCGTAACCGTTGGCCTCGCCTCTCTCTATCATGCCGGCGAGCACGTCGCTGCGCATGCTCGTCATGCTGCCCTTGGCGGCGGTCTTGAGGATGCTCAGCAGCGTCTCTCTCTTCATGATATAGCTGTCCATCGACATGAAGCTGCCCTCGGGCTGGGTATTGCTTATGCTCTGCCCGCAGAGGCGGCCGTCTTCGCCAACGAAGACGAAGGTGCTGTCGGTATTGGGGTTCTTGTCGAGCTTCTGCTTCGTGTACATGCAGGTGACCTGGGCGCCGCTCTCAACGTGGGCCCTGAAGAAGTCGCCCAGATCCTCGTTCCAGATGAAATCGTTGCCCATGATGATCACGTACTCTTCCTTCTGGTACTGCAGGAAGGGTATGTTGGCCTTGAGGCCGTCGAGCCTGTTCCTGTAGACCTCGGGCTCGCTGGCCACCTGGGTGGAGAAGGGGGGCAGGAAGATGAGTCCGGTGGATCTGAGGTTGAGGTCCCATTCGGCCCCGCCCCTGATGTGCTCCATCAGGCTCTGATAGTTCTTCTTGGTGATGATCCCTATGTTCCTGACGCCGGCGTTGGCCAGATTGGAGAGAGGGAAGTCTATGAGGCGGTACCTGGCGCCGAAGGGTATCGACGCCACGGTGCGTCTTTCGATGAGCGGATCGAGCTCCACGTCGAATCCGTCGGTGAATATAAGTCCTAATGCGTCTATCATGGCCCTGTTATGCCTCCTCTTTTACGATGATCTCGCCGCTTCCGTGCACGCTGCCCGCGGCCACGGTGATGTTCTTCGCTACCGCGGCCAGCTTTCCGCCTTCTTTGGGGCCGCCTACCGAGGCGCCTTCTCCTATGACCACGTCGGAATCGATGATGGCGTATTCGACGCGGGCTCCTTCCTTGATCACGACATTGTCCATGAGTATGGAGTCCTTGACGACGGCGCCTTTTTCAACGACCACATTGCTGAACAGCACCGAATGATCGACCTCGCCGGCGATGTAGGAGGCGCCGCCGATCAGCGAATTGCGGGGCAGGGCGCCCTCCTTGATGAAGTGGGGCCTGGCGTTGCCGTGCTTGTAGTATATCTTCCAGTCCGGATCGTTGAGCACGAGCTTATCTTCCTCGTCCTCAGGCATCTCGATCGCGTCCATATTGGCGTTCCAGAAGGACTCGAGCGTGCCCACGTCTCTCCAGTAGCCCTTGAACACGTAAGCGAACATGCGCTGCCCGTCGCCGAGCATCCTGGGGATCACGTTCTTGCCGAAATCGTTGTCGGAGGCGGGATCCTGCTCGTCCTCCTCGAGGTACTTGATGAGCTTTTCGGTGGTGAAGACGTAGACGCCCATGGAAGCGTGGGTGCTCTTGGGATGCTTGGGCTTCTCCTCGAATTCCACGATGCGGCGGTGCTCGTCGGTGTTCATGATGCCGAAGCGCGAGGCCTCCTCGATGGGCACGTCTATGACGGCGATGGTGCAGTCCGCCTCGTTCTGGATGTGGTCCTGCAGCATGGCGTTGTAGTCCATCTTGTAGATGTGGTCGCCCGAGAGTATCAGCACGTATTCGGGATTATACCTCTGTATGAACCTGATGTTCTGGTAGATGGCGTTGGCCGTTCCCTTGAACCAGTTGGAGCCTTTGGCGCGCTGATAGGGCGGGAGTATGTGGAGCCCGCCGTAATTGAGGTTCATGCTCCAGGGCGTTCCGTTGCCCAGGTAGTCGTTGAGCTCCAGGGGCTGATACTGGGTCAGAACGCCGACGGTATCGATGCCCGAGTTGGTACAGTTGGAAAGGGGGAAGTCGATTATCCTGTACCTGGAGCCGAAGGGCACCGCGGGCTTGGCTATATTGTCGGTAAGCGGCATGAGCCGGCTCCCCTGACCTCCCGCGAGCAGCATGGCGATACATTTTTTCTTTTTCATTTGGCAGTCTCCTCCTCTGAGATGAGTATGATCCCCGACAGGGCGGGAAGCGGCATGGTGATGTGCTGCGGAAGATAATTGCAGCTGCCCTGCATGACCTTGTACCTTCTCTTGCGGCGCATGCCGCTGCCGCCGAAGCGCAGGGCGTCGGAATCGATTAGCGGTCTGTAATGGTGTGCCCCGGGCACGCCTATATCAAATTCGGGATAGGAAAGTCCCGACAGATTGAGCACGACGAGGAGCTTCTTCTCCGGGTGATCGGGGTCGACGCGGTAATAACTGTAGACGTTCGCCCCTTTGTTGTCGGCGTCTATCCAGGAAAAGCCCTGCGGGCGGTCGTCTCCGGCCCAGAGCTGGGGAAGCTCAAGGTAGTGTTTATTGAGTTCTTTTATGAATGTCTGCAGTTTTTGATGATCCTTCGAGCCGAGGACGGCCCAGTCGAGGCCGCGGCTCTCGTCCCACTCCGTGAGCTGGCCGAACTCGTTTCCCATGAAGGAGAGCTTCTTGCCCGGGTGGGTCATGAAGTAGACGAAGAAGGCCCGGTCGCCGCTCAGCTGCTGCCGCGGGTCTCCCGGCATCTTGCGCAGCAGCGATCTTTTGAGATGCACCACCTCGTCATGCGAGACGGGAAGGATGAAGTTCTCGCTGTAGGCGTAGGTCAGGGAGAAGGTGAGCTGGTAGTGGTGATCGCCCCTCCACAGCATGTCGGTGCCGAAATACGAGAGGGTGTCGTTCATCCAGCCCATGTTCCACTTGAAATTGAAGCCCAGGCCGCCGTCTTTGGGCGGCTTGGTCACCATGGGCCAGGCGGTCGATTCCTCGGCGACGGTGATGACGCCGGGGAAGGCGATGTGTATGTGCTCGTTCATGCTGCGCAGAAAGCCGATGGCCTCGATGTTCTCCTTGCCGCCGTACTGGTTCTGCATCCATTCCCCGTCCTTCCTGTCGTAGTCGAGGTAGAGCATGGCGGAGATGGCGTCGACTCTGATGCCGTCGGCGTGGAACTCGTCGCAGAGGAAGTGGGCGTTTGAGATGAGGAAGCTCAGCACCTCGGGGCGGCCGAAATCGAAAGCCCTGGTGCCCCAGCCCTTGTGCTCCATGCGGAAGGGGTTGCTGTCCTCATAAAGAGGGGCGCCATCGAACTCTATGAGGCCGAAGGCGTCCTTGGGGAAGTGGGCCGGGACCCAGTCGACGATGACGGAGATGCCGGCCTTGTGGGCCTGATCGATGAAATACTTGAGGTCCTCGGGGCTGCCGAATCTGGAGGTGACGCTGAAATAGCCCGTCACCTGGTAGCCCCAGGAGCCGTCGAGGGGATACTCGCTGATGGGCATCAGCTCGATGTGGGTGTAGCCCATCTTTTTAAGATAGGGGATGAGCTCCCTGGCGGTCTCGCGGTAATTATAATAGCTGCCGTCCTCATGCCTCTTCCAGGAGCCCATGTGGGCCTCGTAGATGAGCATGGGGGAGCGGCAGGGATCCTTCTTCGCGCGCCCGGCCAGCCAGTCCTGATCGTGCCAGCGGAACTTCTTCCTTCTGTCGGTGATGATGGAGGCCTTCTGGTTGCGGCCGCTGCCGGACTCGTTCTTTAGGGCGTAGGGATCCGCCTTGAGCACGGTGGCGCCGTTCTTTCCCGTCACCGCGTATTTGTAGGTGTCGTCGGGCTCCATGCCGGGCATGAAGATCTCCCAGAGGCTGTCGTCGTCGGCCCTGCGGGTCATGGGGTCTCTTCCGGGCTCCCAGTCGTTTCCGGCCCAGACCAAAGACACCGCCTCGGCGTGAGGAGCCCAGACTCTGAAGAGAGTGCCCTTGCCGGGGCCTTTATAAAAGGCTCCCAGAAATTTGTAGCTCTCGTAATTCTCGCCTCTGTGGAAAAGGTATTTCGGATAAGAAATATCATTGACTTTGTTTTTCATTTCCATTATCCTATGGTATTATCTTTGGGATAAAGAAGGGACCGAACGGAGTCAGCGGAGCTATCTCCAATGATGTTATTATCTGTCTTCAATTATAGACCATTTTACTGCGCTATTTCAATAATAGATAACGGATATTGACATATATGTCGGCAGATTTATAAAACCGGAAAGGAATATTTAAAAGATAGAAACGATATGGATAAAAAAAGTGAAGCAAAAGAGAAGATAAAAATACTTTTCGTGAGCCCCGAGGCCGTGCCCTTCGCCGGCACCGGCGGGCTGGGCGACGTGGCGGGAGCTCTTCCCAGGGCCTTAAGCTACAAGAAGGGCGTCGACTGCCGCCTCATCATGCCTCTCTACAAGGCTGTCAAGCCCCAGTTCAGGGAGAAGATGGAGTTCCTCGGCAGCAAGTACATCCCCGTCTCCTGGAGACAGAAGTACATGGGCGTCTTCAAGTACAAGCAGGGCAGGGTGACCGCGTATTTCATCGACAACGAGGAATACTTCGGCAGAGACACGCTCTACGGCCATTTCGACGACTGCGAGCGCTTCGCCTTCTTCTCCAGAGCGGTGTTCGAAGCCCTCGATCTCATGGACTTTGAGCCTGACGTGATACACGCCAACGACTGGCAGAGCGCGCTGGTGCCCGTCTACCAGAGCCTGATCTACAAGAAGGATCTGAAGACCGTGCTCACCATCCACAACATCGAATACCAGGGCCGCTACGATCCCTACTGCAGGGGCGACGTTTTAGGCCTGGGGCCCGAGGCCGACCGGCTGCTGGAGTTCTCCGGCGACATCAGCCTCATGAAGGCGGGGCTCCTCTGCGCGGACCGCATCAGCACCGTCAGCCCCACCTACGCCAGGCAGCTCACCGATCCCTTCTACGCCCACGGCATGGAGGGAGTCATCGCCTCCTGCGCGCATAAGTTCAGGGGCATACTCAACGGCATCGACAACAAGCTCTACGATCCCGCCGGCGATCCCTTCATCGCCGCCAATTACGGTCCTTCCGACCTCTCGGGCAAGGCCGAGTGCAAGAAGGCCCTGCAAAGGGAGCTGGCGCTGCCCGAGGCGGACGTCCCCATGTTCACCATGATCAGCCGCCTGGTCGCCCACAAGGGCGTCGACCTCTTAAGGGAATGCGCCGACCGCTTCATCGACAGTCACGACGCCCAGTTCGTGCTCCTGGGCACCGGCGATCCCGAATACGAGGCCTTCTTCAGGGGGCTCGAGGAGAGGCACAGAGACAAGGTTCGCTGCTGCATCATGTTCGACCGGGCTCTCTCGCACCGCGTCTACGCGGCCGGCGACATACTGCTGATGCCTTCAAAGAGCGAGCCCTGCGGGCTCTCGCAGATGATAGCCTGCAGGTACGGGAACGTCCCCCTCGTCAGGGCGACCGGCGGGCTCAACGATTCCATCCACGATTGCAGCCTGGGCAGCGGCAACGGCTTCGTGTTCGACAGCTACGACACCGCCTCGTTCGAGTTCGTGCTGAACAACGCCTATTCTCACTGGCTCGACAGGGAGAACTGGGAGAAGCTCGTGAAATACGATCTTAAGGAAGATTTCAGCTGGAGCAGGGCGGCCGGCGAATACGTCGAGATGTACAAAGAGATGATATAGATCGGAGGCAATATGCAGCAGAAGAGACCGACGAAGGCGCAGATCAAGCAGTTCAGAGAGCAGCTGACGGGCCATCTTGAGAACAATTACCATACCACTTACGAGCAGGCGAGCGTGGACGACATCTATCAGTCCGTCTCCGCCATCATCTACTCCCGGATGCAGCAGATGCGCTGGAAGTGGAACAAGATCCGCCGCCCCATCGAAAAGGAGCAGGAGAACAAGAAGAAGATCTACTACATCAGCATGGAATTCCTGATGGGGCAGTCTCTCAAGAACAATCTCTGGAACCTCGGCCTCGAGGAGCTGGTGGAGTCCGTGATCTCCGACAGGGGGCTGACCCTGGAGGATCTCTACGACCGCGAGCCCGACGCGGGGCTCGGCAACGGCGGTCTGGGCAGGCTCGCGGCCTGCTATCTTGACGGCCTGGTCGCGCAGGACTACGACATCACCGGCTTTTCCATCCGCTACGAATACGGCCTCTTCAAGCAGAAGATAATCGACGGCTGGCAGGTCGAGATGCCCGACAACTGGCTGCCCGGCGGCCACGTCTGGCTCAGGCAGCGCCCCGAGGATACCTTCAGGGTCGATTTCTACGGCGAATACAAGGAGGAGTGGACGGCCGACGGGATGAAGTCGCACCTCTACAACCCGCAGACCGTGGAAGCGGTGCCCTACGACATGATGATCTCGGGCTACGGCACCGACGCCATCGGCAAGCTCAGGCTCTGGCGCAGCATCAAAACCGACGGCTTCGACATGGCCTCCTTCAACACCGGCGACTTCACCAAGGCCCAGCAGGCCTCCAACAGCGCGGAGCTCATCTCCAAGGTGCTTTACCCCGCCGACAATATCGAGGAGGGCAAGCAGCTGAGGCTCAAGCAGCAGTACTTCATGGTCTCCGCCTCCTGCCAGAACATATTGAGGGACCACTACAACCGCTACGGCACTCTGCTCAACCTGGCCGACAAGGTCGCGATCCAGATCAACGATACCCATCCCGCGCTCTGCGTGCCCGAGCTCATGAGGCTCTTCCTCGACGAGTACGGTTACGACTGGGATACCTCCTGGGACATAGTCACCAGGACTCTTTCCTACACCAACCACACCGTGCTGGCGGAGGCCCTCGAGAAGTGGAACTCCCAGCTGGTGCGCATGATGATACCCAGAGTCTTCGTCATCATCAAGGAGATAGACCGCAGGTTCAGGGAGCAGATGGAGCTTGTCTTCCCCGGCGACACGGGCAAGATCAACTACATGGCCCCCATAGGCAACAACCACGTGCGCATGGCGAACCTGAGCATCATCGGTTCGCACAAGGTGAACGGCGTCTCGGGGCTGCACTCGGAGATACTCAAAAACGACGTCTTCCACGATTTCTACCTCGCCTGGCCCGAGAAGTTCACCAACGTCACCAACGGCATCGCCTACAGGCGCTGGCTCTGCCAGTCGAACCCCGGCCTCACGCAGCTGATCGAGGACTGCATAGGCGACGGCTTCAAGCGCGACGCTTCGCAGCTCGAGGGCTTCATCAAATTCAAGGACGACGCGGCTGTGCAGAAGAGGCTCGAGGAGGTCAAGAGGGCCAACAAGGCCGCCTTCTCCGACAGGGTCTATAAGCAGACCGGCGTGCTGCTCAATCCCGACGCGGTCTTCATCGTGCAGGCCAAGCGTCTGCACGAGTACAAGCGCCAGCTGCTCAACGTGCTGCGCATCATCAGCAGATACCAGTTCATCAGGAACAATCCCGACGCCCCGATCAGGCCCGAGGTCTATCTCTTCGCCGCCAAGTCCGCGCCGAACTACTACCACGCGAAGGAGGTCATCCAGCTCATCTCAAAGCTGGGCGAGCAGGTCAATTCCGACCCGGTGATCTCGCAGAAGCTGCAGGTGCTGTTCCTGGAGAACTACAGCGTCTCGATGGCCGAGCACCTGATGCCGGCGACCGAGGTCTCGCAGCAGATCTCCCTGGCCGGAAAGGAGGCCAGCGGCACCGGCAACATGAAGATGATGATCAACGGCGCCATCACCATAGGCACCGAGGACGGCGCCAACGTGGAGATGCACCAGGCTGTGGGTGACGATAATATATTTATCTTCGGCCAGAGCTCAAAGGAAGTCGCTGACAATCTCCAGCACTACGAGTCGAAGTGGGACTACGAGAGCAATTCGATACTGCGCGCCGCGGTGGACGAGCTAATCCCGGGCTTCGCCGGCAAGTCCTTCCAGAGCATATACGATTATCTGCTGAAGCCTTCCTACAGCATCGCTGATCCCTACATGTGCCTGGCCGATTTCGGCGACTACACCAGGGTCCACC
>JAEEIC010000261.1 GCA_016281165.1 Bacillota bacterium
TGTCATCCCTCCTTCCGCCCGCGCCCCTGTCTGCGGGCGCCGCGGCGCTTACGGGCTATAATAGCACAAAAAGCGTTCCTATTACACAGCCCTTGTACGCGGAACGCGCTCCGGGGCGGGCAGTACATAAATGTATAAAAAAGAGCTTTTTCCGGCTATTGCGCAAGTCCTCCCCATGTGATATTTGTACATTGAACGATATCCAGCGTGATCTAAACAAGGAGGAGACCCATGACGGACGTCATAGAATTAACGATCGAAAAGCTGCGCGCCATGCTGGAAGCGGGGGAGACCACCTCGTACGAGCTGGTGCAGACCTACATGCAGCGCGTCGCCGCCATAGACAAGAGCGGCCCGTCTCTTAACAGCGTGCTGGAGCTCAATCCCGACGCTCTTTTCATCGCCGCCGCGATGGACAGGGAAAGAGCGAAGGGGAAGCTCAGATCCCCCCTCCACGGGGTCCCCGTGCTGCTCAAGGACAATATCAACACGGCCGACAAGCTCAGGACCACGGGCGGGTCTTTAGCTCTCGCCGACAATTTCGCCCCCTACGACGCGACCGTAGCCGCGAAGCTGCGCGCGGCGGGCATGATAATACTCGGCAAGACCAACATGACCGAGTTCGCTAATTTTATGGCCTACCACATGAAGAACGGTTACAGCTCCAGGGGCGGGCAGGTCGTCAGCGCCTACAATCCCATCGGCGACGTCTCGGGCAGCAGCTCGGGCTCCGCCGTCGCCGTCTCCGCCAATCTCTGTACGGTGGCCGTAGGCACCGAGACCGACGGTTCGATACTCAGTCCCTCCTTCAACAACAGCATAGTCGGCATCAAGCCCACCATGGGCCTGGTGAGCCGCTTCGGGATACTGCCCATCTGCTCCGCCCAGGATACCGCCGGCCCCATGGGCAGGACGGTCGCCGACGCTGCGGCCCTGCTCAACATAATGGTCGGCGGGGACGAGAACGATCCCGCGACTTGGTGCCTGGAGGACAAGATCCCCGCCGATTACACCGCCTTCCTCAGGAAGGACGGCCTCAGAGGCCTGCGGGTCGGCATAAACAGGGGCTATTACGATTCGCTCACCGAAGAGCGCAAGGGTCTGTGCGAGGAGGCCTTCAGGATCATAGAAAGCTGCGGGGCCGAGCTCGTGGACGGGGTCGATCTGCCGCGGCTGCGCATAGACGAACCGATAATGCGCTATGAGTTCAAGAAGTGCCTCGATCAGTACCTTTCCACCGTGAACACGAAGTGCCGCTCGATGAAGGATATCATAAACTTCTTCGCCGACCACCAGAAGGAAGGCTTAAAGTACGGCATGGAGCACTTCATCGACGCCGAATTCGGGACCTCGGGCAACTGCACCGATCCCGAATACATCCGGACCAGGCTCGAGGCCTTAAGGCTCTCGCAAAAGGAGGGCCTCGACAAGGCAATGGATGAGAACGGTCTCGACGTACTGGTCTGTCCGGGCAGCTGCGACTACGCCCCGGTCTCGGGATATCCGGGCATAGGAGTGCCGGCAGGCTACGACAGCCAGGGCCTGCCCTACGGCATAGTCTTCATCGGCAGGGCCTTCAGCGAGCCCCTGCTCATAGGAGCGGCCTACGCTTACGAGCAGGCGAGCAAAAAACGCAGGGCTCCCTCCTGGGGCGATCTCAGATAAAAGGCCTTTGCCGCTTGATTAGGACTGCCTCCAGGCGTTAAAATGTATCTGGTGAGGCGCGGCCTTCCGCCGCGCCTTTTTCTGTCAGAGGCCGGAGCCATGAGTACGGGAAAGCTCTTCACGCTCGTAATCGTCATATCCGCCATCCTGCTCGGAACGGTCACAGCCGCGGCCCAGCCCGCGGATCCTTTGTATGCTCTTCAGTGGGACCTTGAGGCCGTGGGCTTTGAGGCCCTTTCTTCTTCATCGCTCGACGGCAGCGGGGTGGTGGTCGCGGTCATAGACAGCGGCCTGGACCCCTCCCACGAGGACCTTAAGGATATAAAGATATCTCCCTTGAGCCGCAATCTCCTCGGCGACGGCAGCCATCCCGAGGCCTGGAGGCGCGATCAGAACGGCCACGGCAGCATGGTCGCGGGCCGCATCGCCTGCGCGAGCGGCAACGGCGTCGGCCTTGCTTCCATCGCCCCCGGCGCCGAGATCATGGTCCTTCGCTGCGCCTCCGAGGAAAGATCGGCGGCCTTCCCCTACGATCCCGCCTTCGACAGCGGCGGGGGGAGCCTTGAGGCCGTCTCTTCCGCCATCATATACGCGGCCGACAACGGCGCGGATGTCATAAATATAAGCATGGGGAGCAGCGAGTCCCATTTCGCCGGCATCGGCGGCGCCATCGATCACGCTCTTGAGAAGGGCTGCATCGTCGTCGCCTCGGTGGGCAACAGCCAGAAAGACAGCAGGGCCCTTTATTATCCCGCCGCCTGCGAGGGCGTCATCGGGGTGGGGGCCGTCGATAAGGAGCTTAAGACCGCTCCCTTCTCGCAGCAGAACGGCAGCGTCGATATCGCGGCTCCGGGCAGCGGGGTCACGGGCGTCACGCTCTATCCGGAGGGCTTCAGGCTCCCCGCGTCGGGCGGCGATCATTACGGAGAGGACGACGGGACGTCTTTTTCCGCCCCGCTGGTCTCCGCTCTGGCGGCCGTCTGCAGGCAGGCCGTCCCGGGGCTCGACTGCGAGGGCTTCCTCTCGCTGCTGGCGGTGAGCTCCGCCGACCTGGGGCCCGCCGGAAAGGACGAGAGCACGGGCTGGGGCCTCATCAGCTGCGAAGGGATGCTGAAGGCGCTCGGCGATACATACGCGGCGGGCTTCGACTCCCGCGGGGGCAGCCCGGCCGAAGACATTGACTACAAGCTGGGGCAGAAGGATGTTCCTCTTCCCGCCGCCCCCGAAAGGGCAGGCTATATATTCACCGGCTGGTACGAGGATCCTTCCCTGACGGGAAGCCCGGCGGAGGCTGTCGATACCGTAAAGCCCGGTCCCCCGGAAAGGGATCTTGAGGGCGGAGGCTGCCGCATCGGAAAGAAAATGTACTACGCCGGCTGGAAGGTCGACGGCAGCGCCTCTCTTTCCTCGCTCAGGGTGAGGGGAACGGAGGCCTCGTTCGAGAAGGGCGTCTTCACGGCCGTCCTGCCGCAGGGGGCTCTTTCGGGACGTCCGCTCAGGGCCGCCGACGTCGCGGCCCGTTCCGACATCGCGGGGGCGGAGATAAGCGTGACGGTGACCGGCGCCTCATCTGCCGAGATCGCTGTCAGCGCCGGCCCCTCGGCGAGGACATACGCTCTCAGGGTGATCGAGGCGGAAAATCCCGCTCCCGCCCTGGCTCCCGGCGTCTCCGCCGTGAGGGGCAGCGCGGTCCTGGGCTCTCTGGACGGCGCAAAGGCGGCGGAGCCCTTCTCGCTCGACCTGTCTTCCTGTTTCAGCGGCGCGGCGGGCTATGAGATCGCGGAATGCACGGGCAGTGGGGCCCTGAGCGTAAGAGACGGGGCGCTCAGCTATGTTCCCGGCGGCACGGACAGGCCGGGCAGCAGCGTGAGGCTGCGCGCGGTCGCAAAAGATCCTTCTCTTCCCGCGTATTCGGCCTTCCTGGACATCGAGATCGCCGTGAGCCGCGCCGAGAGCCGCAGCGAGGTCTTTCCGCGTGAGATAGTCTACGACACGTACAAAGGCGACGAGCCCGAGGTCAGCGTGAGGCTCTACGACAACAGCCTGAAGGACATCATGCTCGACGGCATCTCGGTGCCGGGCAATAATTACATATATTCTTCGGCCGGGCGCGGCGACGGCACGGTGGAGCTGGAGCTCCTCAAGTCGTGGCTGAGGCAGATACCGGTCGGGGAGCACGAGCTGAGCTTCCGCTTCTCGGCGGGGGATCCCGCTACTGTAAAGTTCACGGTCGTCGACGGCAGCCCGGTCTGCCGCGTGAGGTTCTTCATAGAGAAGGGGAGCCCCTACGTCTATACGACCATGGAGGGACTGAAAAAGGGCCTTCCCATCGGCAGGCTCCCGGTGCCCTCGGAGCTCGGCGGCAACTTCGCCGGCTGGATCCGCGACGATTCCGGCAGCCCCGTCAGCGTCGACCAGCATACGCCGGTGAACAGGGACATGGATCTCTACGCCGTCTGGTACGGCGAGGCTCCCAAGGCCTGGTACATACCCTTTGAGGACGTGGAAAAGGACGCGCCTTACCGAAAGGCGGTGGTCTGGGCCTTCAATGCCGCGCCGCGGGTGAGCGACGGCCTGTCAGAGACCGTCTTCGGCCCGGATAAGGGCTGCACCAGGGCCCAGGCTCTCACCATGCTCTGGCGGGCCTGCGGCTGCCCCGAGCCCGACGAGGCGGCCGGCGATTTCAGCGACGTCGGTGAGAGCGACTGGTTCTACAAGCCCGTCAAGTGGGCCATCCAGCTTGGCGTGAGCGAGGGGACCTCAAAGGAGCGTTTCAGCCCCCACGCCCCCTGCACCAACGCCCAGATGCTGACCTTCGTCTGGAGAGCGCTGGGAAGGCCGGGCAGCCGCCCTCCCGAGGGCGAAGAGGCCTGGTGGGCCCAGGCTCTGGAATGGGCGCGGGGAAAAAGACTGGCCGGCGTATCTGACGAGGCGGCGCCGGGCTCCCCCTGCTCAAGAAAAGACGCGGTAAGGCTGCTTTACGGCTGCTTCGCGGAATAAGGCCGCAAGGCCGGTATAAAAACGAAAGGAAGACAAAAATGAAGAGCGCGAGAGATTATTATCTTGACGAGAATTACAACTGCGCGGAGGCGACCATCAGGGGCGCAAACGACAGCCTGGGGCTGGGCCTCAGCGGCGAGGCCATGAAGCTCCTCTCCGGCTGCGGGGGCGGGATGTCCAGCGGCATGACCTGCGGCGTCCTCTGCGGCTGCGTGGCGGCCCTGGGCAGCATGCTGACGGAGGAGAAGGGACATCTGAGCCCGAGGCTCAAGCCCGGCGTGAGCGGCTTCGTCAAGCTCTTCGCCGAGACCTTCGGCGCGACCGACTGCCGGGATCTTCAGCCCGTATACAAGCGCGACGGCATACGCTGCGCGATCCTGGTCGAGCAGGCCCAGGAGCTCTTCAATAAATACGTCGAAGAGAACGGCTTCGCGAAATAAAGGCAAGAAAAAAATCCCGGCGCGGGCAGGCCCGCGGCCGGGAGCTTGTATTATCTCTTTTAATCCTGGTACACTCTTTCGAAGCCGGAGCTGGCGTAGACCTTGTCGGCGTTGTCGCTCTCGATGAAGGAGAGGAACTTTCTGCTCTCCTTCTCCTGGGTCGTGGCCTTGATCACGGCGGCGAAGAAGTTCATCTCCTCGTCGGCTCCGTCGGGCACGCCCTTGAAGACCAGGGCTCTGGTGCCCTCGAGCAGGCAGTCGTTTTTGTTGGGATTGACGTCTTCGCCCTTCTCGGCGTCGAGCCAGTCCATGCATCTTTCGTCTTCGCAGATGTAGATGTCGCACTCGTAGCCGGCTTCTATCTTGGCGGCGAGCATCGCCGGCTCGTCGTAGGTCACTCTGACGGAAGCGTAGCTGGACATGCTCTTATAGCTGTCGACCAGGTTGGCGACGGCGAGGACGGAATTGTTGGAGGCGTATACGTTGAGGACTATGCCTTCGCTCTTCTCTTCTTTTTTGCCGCAGGATGCAAAGGATAAGAGCATAAGCAATGCGAGCAGCAGGGATAAGGGTCTTTTATATCTGAGACTTTGCGTCATTTTCCACTCCGTAAGCTTCACCAAATCTTTATCAACATTTGGCGTTTTTTCCTATATAATGGACACATTAATATACCATATGTTTTGAAAGGTTGACAAGGTCAAATGATAAAAAAACTGGCTGGGTGCATCAGGCAGTATACTTTCTTGGCGCTTATTTCGCCTCTTTTCATGATAGGCGAGGTGGCGCTCGAGGTCCTGATACCCTATTACATGGCGGATCTGGTCGATCTGGGCATAGACGCCGGGAACATGGAAGTCATAAAGTCCGTCGGCACCACGCTGATACTGCTGGCCTTCGCCAGCATGGCCTGCGGCGTGCTGGGAGCGGTGACCTCCTCCACAGCCTCCTCGGGCTTCGCCGCCAACATGCGCAGCGATATGTACAACAACATACAGCGCTTTTCATTCTCCAACATCGACAAGTTCTCGGCGGCCGGTCTCGTCACCCGCATGACCACCGACGTCACCCGCATCCAGATGGCCTTCACCATGCTGATGAGGATGGCCGTGAGGGCTCCCGCCAGCATCATCCTGGCCATGATCGCGGCGAGGCGCATCAACAAGGGCCTCTCGATGGTCTTTCTCTACGTGCTCCCGGTCCTGGCGATAGGCCTATTCTTCATCATGAGGAAGGCCATGCCCCTCTTCGACAGGATGTTCAGGATCTATGACAGGCTGAACAACACCGTGCAGGAGAACGTCAGGGGCATCAGGGTCGTCAAGGCCTTCGTAAGAGAGGAAAAGGAGAGCGAGAAGTTCGGCGCCGTGGCGGAGGAGCTCTACCGCACTGCCTACGGGGCCGAGAGGATAATGGCCCTGAACGGTCCCCTCATGCAGACCTGTTCCTACGGCTGCATGCTGCTCATCGCCTGGCTGGGCGCGAGGCTCATAGTCTCGGGCTCCATGACCACCGGCCAGCTCATCTCCATCAACACCTACGTGATGCAGATACTCATGAGCCTCATGATGCTCTCCTTCATGCTCAGCATGAGCTCCATCGCCGTCGCGGCGGGAAAGCGCATCACCGAGGTCCTCTGCGAGGAGCCCGACATCGCGGAGCCCGAGCAGCCCGCGGAAGGGCCTGCCGACGGCTCGGTCGTCTTCGAGGACGTCGACTTCGGCTACGGCAATTCCCTCGACTGCATCAACGACATCGATCTTAAGATAAAGTCCGGCGAGACCGTGGGCATCATCGGCGGCACCGGCAGCGGCAAGACCAGCCTCGTGCAGCTCATCCCCAGGCTCTACGACGTCCGCAAGGGCCGGGTGCTGGTGGGCGGCGAGGACGTGAGAGATCTCGACATCACGGCCCTGAGGAAGAGCGTCTCCATGGTGCTGCAGAAGAACGTGCTCTTCAGCGGCACGGTGGCGGACAACCTGCGCTGGGGAAGCGAGAACGCGACAGACGAGGAGCTGCTCGAGGCTTTGGAGCACGCCCAGGCTAAGAGCTTCGTGCTCGAAAAGGAGGGCGGCCTCTACGGGCGCGTCGAGCAGGGAGGCTCGAACTTCTCGGGCGGCCAGAGGCAGAGGCTGTGCATAGCCAGAGCCCTGGTCTCTAGACCCAAGATACTGATACTCGACGATTCGACCTCGGCCGTGGATACCCACACCGAGTCCCTCATAAGAAAGGCCTTCAGGGAAGACCTGCCCGAGACCACCAAGATCATCATCGCCCAGAGGATATCCTCGGTGCGCGACGCGGACCGCATAGTGGTGCTCGACAACGGCAGGATCAGCGGCGTCGGCACCCACGACGAGCTCATGGCCTCCAACGGGATCTACAGAGAAGTATATGAATCCCAGATGAAGGGAGGTGACTTCGATGCCGCAGAATAACGATAAGAACAAGGCTCCGCAGCAGGCGCAGGCTCCCGCTCCCGGCAGAGGGCCCGGCGGAAGAGCGGCGGCCCAGGGCAGGATACGCATTCCCAAGGGCAGCGGAAAGACTATAAAAAGAGTCGTCTCATATATAGGAAAAGGCTACAGCCTGACTTTCGTCTCCGCCCTCATCTGCATGGGCGTCGCCTCTTTGGTGAGCGTAAGGGCCTCGCTCTTCATGCGCACCCTGATAGACGACTACATCCAGCCCCTCGTCCTGCAGAAGGCCCCGGTCTTCACGGGGCTCCTCAAGGAACTGATGTTCATGGCCTCGATCTACGCCGTGGGCATCGCCGCGAACCTCGCCAACAACCTGCTGATGGCGAAGATGTCTCAGGGCGTCCTGAGGAAGGTCAGGGGAGAGATGTTCGACAGGATGCAGACTCTTCCCATCGCCTACTTCGACACCCACCCCTACGGCGACATCATGTCGCGCTTCACCAATGACACCGACACCATGAGGCAGATGCTCTCGCAGAGCATCCCCAGCGTGGTCTCCTCGCTGATCACCATCGTCGCGGTCCTGGTCTCGATGATCAGGATCAGCCCGCTGCTCACCCTGGTGCAGCTGGCGGGAGTCGCGGTGATGTACTTCGTCACCATGACCCTGGGCGGACGCTCTGCTGTGTTCTACGGCAGGAGGCAGGCGGCCCTGGGCGGCATGAACGCCCATATAGAGGAGATGATCAACGGGCAGAAGGTGGTCAAGGTCTTCTGCTACGAGGAGAGGGCCAAGGCCGACTTCAGCGAGAGGAACGAGGACCTGAGGAAGACGACCACCACGGCCAACATACTGGCCAACATGCTGATGCCCATCATGGGCAACATGAGCAACGTGATCTACGCGATCCTTGCCCTCACCGGCGGCCTGCTGGCCATCAGGGGAGGCGGCCTGCTGACCCTGGGCTCGATAGCCTCCTTCCTCACTCTCTCCAAGAACTTCAACCGCCCGGTCTCGCAGATCTCCCAGCAGATCAACTCGGTGGTCATGGCCCTGGCGGGAGCGCAGAGAGTCTTCGATCTGATAGACGAAAAGCCCGAGGAAGACGAGGGTGACGTAACTCTTATTAATGTAAACGTCGCCGAAGACGGAAGCCTTTCCGAGACTGAGGACTTCACCGGAGCCTGGGCCTGGAAGGTCCCGCAGAAGCCCGGGAGCCCCGAGCTCGTGCGCCTTAAGGGCGACGTGCGCATGAAGGACGTCGACTTCAGCTACGTTCCCGAGAGGCAGATACTTTACGATATCAACCTCTACGCCAAGCCCGGCCAGAAGATCGCCTTCGTCGGCTCCACCGGCGCCGGCAAGACCACCATCACCAACCTGATAAACCGCTTCTACGATATCCAGGACGGCCAGATCACCTACGACGGCATAGACATCAAGCGCATCAAGAAGAAGAACCTGAGGAAGTCCCTGGGCATGGTGCTCCAGGACGTCAACCTCTTCACCGGCACCATCAGGGACAACATCCGCTACGGCAGGCTCAGCGCCACCGACGAGGAGGTCGTCGAAGCCGCGAAGCTCGCTAACGCCCACAGCTTCATCGAGAAGCTGCCCGAGGGCTACGATACCGTGATCTCCGGCACCGGCAGCCAGCTCTCGCAGGGCCAGTGCCAGCTGATCTCCATCGCCCGCTGCGCCGTCGCCAACCCGCCGGTGATGATACTTGACGAGGCGACCAGCAGCATAGATACCAGGACCGAGGCCCTGATACAGTCCGGCATGGACAGCCTCATGCACGGTCGCACGGTCTTCGTCATCGCCCACAGGCTCTCCACGGTGCAGAACTCCAACGCCATCATGGTCCTGGAAAAGGGCCGCATCGTGGAAAGGGGCGACCACGACGACCTCATCGCCCAGAAGGGCCGCTACTACCAGCTCTACACCGGCAGGGCGGAATAGGGAGCGCCCCGCGTAAACAAAGATCACCAGGAGCTGTCCGCGTCTGCATGGCGGGCAGCTCTTTTTATTTGAGAGCGCCCCGGGCGGCAGGCAGGCGTGCAGGCGTTCCGCCGGGCGGAGGGAGCATAAAACGAAAGGTATCCTGCCATGTAGCGGGCGTGCAGGCGTTCTTCCGGGCGGAGGGAGCATAAAGCGAAAGGTATCCTGCCGTGTAGCGGGCGTGCAGGCGTTCTGCCGGCTGACTGGCGCATAGGCGTTCCGCCGGCCTGCGGAGCGGGATCGTGTCCGGCCCCGCGGGGCTGCCGGAAAGGCGCCGAAACGGCCGATCCTTATCAAATAACGCAAAAAAGAGGATAAAAAACACAAAAAACAGATACGGCTCCGGCGAGATAGCCGTTTGAGCGGCTCCGGCCAAGCTTTTTTTCGAAAATGTCCCGTTAAAACGAAAATTACGCAGTTGTTTCGGCCAAAACATGCCAAGAAACTGCTATCTTTATTTATTTGGGGACGAACGTTCTTATCATCTGAACGGAATTCCGCGATAAAAAACACAATGGACTGCGCACGGGGCTGCGCGCATTTTTAGAATAGACTGCGCGTGAGGTCGAACGCATTTTCAGAGCATTCGCCCGCCGGGCGGGAAGGGACGGCAGCGGCAGCCGCGCCCCGCGGCTGCATATCATACCGGGTCGCTGCTGAGCATTGATCGCTCTGGCCTGGAAATATTGACTGAACGCCAAATAAGAGTTATCCTTATATCAGATAAAGGATAACTCTTATTTTGTAACAGGGTCTGTGTGAACACATAGTCCCGGCGCTCAAATATAAACTTTGATCCAGGAGGAAAGCATGCGCTACGAGTATTTCGCGGTAAAGCTGGCCGAAGATTATCTGAAGAAGGGCATAGTCGAGGGCGATGATTATCCCGAGATGGACCTTTACATCGATCAGCTGGTCGCCTGCCTCAACAAGGAGCTGGAGCTCTACCGGACGGGCGACGACGGCCCGGTGACCAAGGCCATGGTCAGCAACTACACCAAACACAAGATGATCCCCGGTCCCGCGGGCAGGAAATACGGCAAGGACCATCTGCTCTTCATGACCATCGTCTTCTATCTCAAGAACAGCCTCAGCATGGACCAGATCAGGAAGCTGATGGCGCCCCTGCTCGCCAATTACGAATCCGAATGGGACGATACCATCGACGTCGCGAAGATGTACAAGGCCTTCGCGGATTTCACGCGGGAAGAGGAGGCCGGCCTTCCCGACCGCATCTCCCAGCGGATCAGGGACGTGAAGAAGCTCTGCTCCAGATATGAGGCCGAGGACGACACCTCTGAGCTTCTGACCCTCATCGTCAGCCTCATCATGGAGTCCTACGCGGAGCGCTTCATCGCCGAGAGGCTGCTCGACGAGTATTTCGCCGGGCAGGTAAAGAAGAGGAAGAACGAATGATGGATGAAAAGACTGCTGAGATGCTGGCCGAAAAGGCTCTGAAGGCGCGTGAGAGCTCCTACTGCCCCTATTCGGGCTTCGCGGTGGGGGCGGCCCTGCTCGCGGCTGACGGCCGCGTCTACACGGGCTGCAACATAGAGAACGCGGCCTTCGGTCCTTCAGTCTGCGCGGAGAGAGTCGCCGTCTTCAAGGCGGTGAGCGAGGGCGTGAGGGGATTCAAGGCCCTGGCGGTGGCGGGAGGTCCCGCGGGAAAGCCCGCTTCTTCGCTCTGCACCCCCTGCGGGGTCTGCAGGCAGGTCCTGACCGAGTTCTGCGCTCCCTCCTTCCCCGTCGTCTGCGCCTTTACGGACGAGGAGGGCGCGAAGACAGAATGGCGGATCATGAGCCTGGGGGAGCTGCTCCCCGAGAGCTTCGGACCGGGAAATCTTGAGTGAGATAAAATGAAAGGAGCGAAACCATGGAAGGTCTTGATCATCAGTTCCACATAAACTGCGACGCGTCCGAGATCGGGCGCTACGTCATCATCCCGGGCGATCCCGACAGGGTCCCGGCCATCGCCGCCCTGCTGGACGACGCCCATCCGGTGGTGAGGGTGAGGGAATTCAACGTATATACGGGCCATCTTCTGGGCGAGCAGGTCACGGTCTGCTCCTCCGGCATAGGCGGCCCCTCGGCCTCCATCGCCATGGAGGAGCTGCACAACATGGGCGCCGACACCTTCATACGCTGCGGCACCTGCGGCGGCATCGACCTGGACGTCAGCGCGGGCGACGTGGTCGTGGCCAAGGCCTCGGTGCGCTACGAGCATACCTCGAGGGAGTACGCTCCCATAGAATATCCGGCGGCCGCGGATCTCGACATCACCCTGGCCTTGAGAGAGGCTTCGGAAGAGCTGGGCTACCGCACCCACGTGGGCGTCGCCCAGTGCAAGGATTCCTTCTACGGCCAGCACGATCCGAAGAAGAGTCCGGTCTCTTACGAGCTCCTGAACCTCTGGGAGGCCTGGAAGAGGCTCAAGGTCAAATGCTCGGAGATGGAATCCGCCGCTCTCTTCGTCGTCGCCGACGCGATAGGCGCGCGCTGCGGAGCCTGCTTCCACGTGATATGGAACCAGGAGAGGGAGGCCGCGGGCCTGCCCCAGGACAGGATCATGGACACCTCCGCCGCCGTCAGGGTATCGGTCGAGGCGATGAAGAAGGTCATAGAGGCCGACAGGAGAAAGGGCAGATAGATGGAAGTCTCGGAGATACTGAAGCGCTGCGATCACACCCTGCTGGCCCAGGACAGCACCTGGGAGCAGATCAGGCAGATATGCGACGACGGCATAAAGTACGGCTGCGCCTCGGTCTGCATCCCGCCCGCGTTCGTGAAAAGGGCGAAGGAATACGTGGGGGAACGGATCCCGGTCTGCACCGTGATCGGTTTTCCCAACGGTTACAACACTCCCGAGGTCAAGGCCTTTGAGGCCGCCGACGCGGTGAGGAACGGGGCGGACGAGATCGACATGGTCATAAACGTGGGAGCCCTGAAGGACGGAGATTTTGACTATGTGAAGGACGAGATTGCCCTGGTGAGGGCCGCCTGCCCCGGCAAAGTACTCAAGGTCATAATCGAGACCTGCCTCCTCACGGAGCGCGAGAAGGCCGTCATGTGCGTGCTCGCGGACAGGGCGGGAGCCGATCTCGTCAAGACCTCGACGGGATTTTCCAAAGGCGGCGCGACCCACGAAGACGTGATAAAGCTCAGGGAATACATAGACGCGATCAACGAGGCGGGCAGGCTCAGGGGCCGCGGGGAGCTCGGGCTCAAGGCTTCGGGCGGCATAAAGGATCTTGAGGACGCGGCCCTCTACATAAAAGAAGGCGCCGACAGGCTCGGCACCAGCAGGGTCGTAAAAGCCGCCAAAGCATTGGAAGATGAGGCCTGAAAAGCGATGAAGGAGCCCGCGGCCGTTCTGCCGGCGCGGCCCCGGGCTGTTTTTCCGCGTCCGTCATGAGCGCGGCTCAAAGGCCGGGCGTCCTCTCTGGACCTCTCTGTTTATTATACGGTATATCAGATCCATATCGAGGCTCTGCCTCAGGACGTCCGCCAGTATGTCATACTGGCGGTCTTTGTACGTCTTGATATCGACGCCGCCCGCGCTCTCAAAGCTCAGGCCTTTCTTCTCAAAAAGCGTCCTGACTATGGCTTCGCTTACAGCGGCGCTGTCGAAGAGGCCGTGGATATAGGTGCCGTAGACGTTGTTTTTGCCCGTAAGAGGGGGCAGCTCCCCGCTCTTCCCCATGTGTATCTCGTAGCCCTCGTAATCGAGTCCGTTGAGGGAAGAGAGCAGCCCGCTCACGCCTTCAAGGCGGCCGCTGACGCGGGACTGGGTCTTTTCGCCCGTGAAGACGGTCACGCTGTCCAGAAGGCCCATGCCGGCTAAGGAGGCAGGGGAGGGCGATTCAATGCCCTTAGGATCTTCTATCGCGCGGCCCAGCATCTGAAAGCCTCCGCAGACGCCGAAGATGAGGGTCCCGCTGCCCGCGGCCCTGAGCGCCGCGCCCTCAAGACCGCTCTGCCGCAGCCATCTCAGATCTTCGGCGGTGCTCTTGGTGCCCGGGATGATGATCATGTCGGGGCTGCCGAGCTCCGCCAGCCTGCTCACGTAGCGCAAAGAGACGCCCTCAAAGCGCTCGAAGGGCGAAAAGTCAGTGAAATTCGAGATGCGGGGGAGCCTGATGACGGCGATGTCGACGAGCGCGGGCGCGCTCCTCTTCTCAAAGCGTCCGGAGAGGCTGTCCTCGTCGTCTATATCGACCCTCGCGTAGGGAACGACCCCCGCCACGGGCACGCCGCAGAGCTCTTCGAGCGTCTTGAGGCCGGGCTCGAGGATGGACACGTCCCCCCTGAACTTGTTGATGACGAGGCCTTTGACGCGGGCTCTCTCCTCTTCTTCGAGCAGGGCGACGGTGCCGTAGAGCTGGGCGAAGACCCCGCCGCGGTCTATGTCGCCGACGAGCAGGACCGGGGCGTCGACCATCTTCGCCAGGCCCATGTTGACTATGTCGTCAGCCTTGAGATTGATCTCCGCCGGGCTGCCCGCGCCCTCGATGACGATGACGTCGTGCTCCGCGGCCAGGCTGTCGTAAGCCCTCATGATATCGGGTATCAGTTCCTTCTTTTTTTTGAAGTACTCGGAAGCCCTCATGTTCCCCAGGACATGTCCGTTCACTATGACCTGGCTGCCCACTTCGGTGGTGGGCTTGAGGAGCACGGGGTTCATGCGCTTGTCGGGCTCTACCCCCGCCGCTTCGGCCTGCACTGCCTGCGCCCGGCCCATCTCGCCGCCGCCCTTCGTGATGTATGAATTGAGGGCCATGTTCTGGCTCTTGAAGGGGCAGACCTTGAGGCCGTCCTGTCTGAGCAGGCGGCAGAGGCCGGCCGCGATCAGGCTCTTGCCGGCGTTCGACATGGTGCCCTGTATCATGATGTTCCTAGTCATCCGCGCGTCCTCCGCATATACCGCTCAGCGCCTTTATCAATACGTCGTTATCCTCCGGCAGCCCCACCGCGGTCCGAAACCATCCGGGCCCCAGGCCTCTCATATCCGCGCAGTCCCTGACGGCGACGCCGAGGGCGTACAGCCTCTCCGCCAGATCCTCAGGTCCTCTGAAGAGTATGTAATTCGCGCAGGAAGGGACGGGAGCGAGGCCGAGCGAGGACAGGGCCTGTTCCAGCCTCTTTCTTTCCTTTCCGATCAGGGCGCGGCTCCTTTCCCGGTATCCCTCCTCCTTCAGGGCGGCGATCCCGGCCGCCTGGGCCGGGGCGGAGACGTTCCAGGGCTGGATGGTCCGCGACATCTTCCCAAGCAGCTCCGGGTCTGAGGAAAGGCAGTATCCCAGCCTCAGGCCCGCCATGGCCCAGGTCTTGGTGAAGGCCTTGAGTATTACAAGGAAGGGATGCTCATAGAGCTGGGGGGCGAAGGACCCGGGCTCTTCGCAGAGGTCTATGAAGCATTCGTCGAGAAAAAGGAAGCAGCCCAGCTCATCGCAGATCTCGGCGAGCCTCAGGACCAGCTGTCTGTCAGCCAGCCTTCCCGCCGGGTTCGAGGGGCGGCAGAGGAAGAGAGCGGCCGGCCTTTCCTTTGCCAGGGCCTCCGCCAGGCTCTCGTCCGGGTCGAAGAAGTCCTCTTCCGGGAGGGAAAAGAAGCGGATATCCGCTCCGAAGGCCCTCAGGGCTTCCTCATATTCAGAAAATGCCGGTACCGGCAGCAATACCTTCGCGCGCCCCAGCGCGGCGCAGAAAGAATATATGAGCTCCGCGGCGCCGTTTCCGCAGAGCACGAAGCTCTCCGGGACCTTCTCTTCTTCCGCTATCGCTCTCACCAGGTCCGCGCAGCCGGGATCCGGGTAGCGGTAAATGTCAGCCGCCGCTTCCCGGACGGCCCTCACCACGCTCTGCGGCGGGCCCAGGGGATTCACGCTGGCCGAAAGATCGAGCTTTATTCTTTTGTCCGTCGTTCCCCCGTGGGGATTCTTCTTCGCGTAGAGCATCTCAGGAAATGAGGGCCGCTTTCGCGGCGAGGGAGATGATGAGGCCGATGAAGGCCGAGGCGTACATGAGCCGGCAGCTCAGGGAGATATCGTCCGGCCTTATCTCTCTGAGCGGGTCGCCGATGTGCTGTTTTTTGTGGAGCACGCCCCTGTACCAGGCGTCTCCCGCCAGCTGAAGGCCCAGAAGCCCCGCGCATACAGACTCGGTCTGGGCGGAATTGGGGCTGGCGTGCTTATATCTGTCCCTTTTGAATATCCTCCAGCCATTCCTGACGTCGAGGCCCAGAAAGAGGCCCGCAAGCAGCATGATCAGGGCCGATATCCTGGCGGGGATCCAGTTGAATACGTCGTCGGCCTTCGCCGGCACGTATCCGAAATGAGTGTAGGGAGGATCGATGTAGCCGGTCATGGAATCCATGGTGTTGACGGCTTTGTAGAGCATGCCCAGGGGCGCCCCGCCCAGGGCGGTATAGAACATGGGGGCGATGACCCCGTCGGAGGTGTTCTCCGCCACGGTCTCCACCGCGGCCCTGATGACTCCCGCCTCGTCCAGTCTTTCCGTGTCGCGCCCGACTATCATCGAGACCGCTCTTCTCGCGGCCTCAAGTCCCTCATCTTCAAGGGCTCTTTCGACCTTCACGCTCTCGTCCTTAAGGGACTTGGCCGCCAGGACCTGCCAGCACATGAGGCTCTCGAGGGCAAAGCGCAGATAAGGGCCTGCCTTCGCGCAGGCCTTCAGCAGCAGGAACGGCAGCAGAAAGGAGCCGCCGGCGACGAGCAGCCACATGAGGGCTCCCGCCGCTCTTTCCCCGGCCGGGGTCTTGGGGAAGGCCTTTCTCAAGAGCTTTTCGAGCAGCGCTATGGTCTTTCCCATGTATACGACCGGGTGGGGAAGGCCGTGAGGGTCGCCGGCGATCATGTCGATGAGAAAGCCCGCGGGCAGGGCGAGCAGCGAGGTCATTCTTTCCCGCTCCTCTGCATGGTGAAGATATAGACCGGGTTCTGGCCCGTCATGAGCTCGTAAGGCCCCGCTTTGCGGCCCTTCGCCACGGTGAGGGAGACGACCTCGGTCTCGTCGAAGCCGAAGTCCTTCATGGCCGCGGTGAGCTCCGCGACGGTCTCAAGGGTCACGGCCGTCGCCACTACGCGCGCGAAGGGGTTCTTTTCGAGGGCGCTGGCGATGATGCTTTTGATATCCCCGGAGCTTCCCCCGATGAAGACGCGGTCGGGGGCGGGGAAGTCCCCGCAGACCGCGGGAGCCGCGCCGCGCGCCAGGCTCACGTTGAAGCAGCCCAGCTTTTTCGTGTTCTTAAGGGTCAGTTCGGCGGCTTCGGGCTTCTTTTCGGCCGCGTATACCCGGCCCTTATATGCCTGCAGGGCCATCTCCGCCGTGACCGAGCCGGTGCCGGAGCCTATGTCCCAGCAGACGTGATGCGGTTCTACGCGCAGCTTCGAGAGGCAGACCGCCCTGACCTCGCTCTTGGTCATGGGGATGGGGCTGCCGTCCGCAAGCTCTCTTTCGAAGCTGTCGTCGGGAAGGCCGGCAAAAATGGGGGCTTTGGGAGCGGGATTTTCGACGATCACGGCGCTGAGGCTGTCAAAAACGCCGTTTTTGAGCTCCTCCGGGCTGCCGCTGCTGACGCGCTCGTCGGCGTAGCCCAGCCTCTCGCCCACGAAGAGCTTAAGATCCTTGAGACCGGCTTCCGCGAGCCTTGCGCAGAGCCTGTTCACCCCGTCCGCTCCCCCGGTCATGACGAAGACTCTGGGTCTCGCGGCGATGAGGCCTTCGACGGGGAAGTCCCTTCCGTGCAGGCTCACGGCCGGTATGTCCTCATAGGAGAGGCCGAGCCTCGCGCAGAGAAGGGACAGGGAGCTCACTCCCGGCAGGATCTTCACCTCGCAGTTTTCGAGCAGGGGGAGGAGCTTCTTCGCGCCGCTGTAAAAGCCGCTGTCCCCCGACATGAGGACGGCGAAGCGCCTGAACTGGCGCGCGTTCTCGATGACGGAGACTATGTCCCGCGGGGCGACCGCTTCGAAAGCGGGCTTGCCTTCGGCCGCGGCGGTGTCTATCATGCGCCTCGCGCCGATGAGGCAGTCCGCCTCCCTGACCGCCCTCAGGACCTCGAGAGTCATGCCCTCCGGGCTTCCGGAGCCGATGCCGCAGACGGTGACGAGGGGCCTGAGCGTGACGCCCAGCTCCTTTTCCAGCGTCAGGGCCGCTTCGCTCACGCTCACCCCTTCTTTCTGCGGGGGCCTGCCGATGACGAGGACCCTCGCGCCGGTCTTCCTCGCCGCCGCGATCTTCTCCTCAAAGCCGCCGGCTCTGCCGCCGTCCTTGGTGACGAGGACAGAGGCCCCGCACATCCTGAGCAGGGCTTCGTTCATCTCTTCGCTGAAGGGACCCTGCATGGCGATGACGTGGGCGGGCGGAAGGCCCGCTTCCGCGCAGGCGGCAAGAGACGCTTCGGACGGGAGCACGCGGGCCCAGACCCTCTCCTTAAAGTCTTTGAGGCCGGAAAAAGCTCCGAGCTCCTTGCTCCCGGTGGTGAGGAGGACGCTGCCTTCGCTCTCCGCCAGCACGCGGGCGGCTTCCCGGGCGTCCGCGGCGAAGAGGCAGTCCTCCGGCAGGCGGGAGGATTCGCGCAGGACCCTCAGATACCTCGTGCCGGTCTTTTCGCAGGCTGAGGCGATGTTCTCCGTCGCCTTTTCCGCGTAGGGATGGGTCGCGTCGAGGACGATATCGAAGCCCTCCTTTTTAAAGAGCTCCTCCATCCGTTCCTCATCCAGCCTGCCGCTGAAGACGCTGATGTTCTCAGCCGGCTCTATGAGCGAGCCTCCGTATCCGGTGGCGGTGAAGGCGAAGACTTCGGCCGGCGCGCCCCTGAGGAGCTCCGCCAGCTCTCTTCCTTCTGTAGTTCCCGCGAATATGGCTGTCTTAAACATCCCGGTAACCTCTCGGTGTGATCATTTTGCCGCCGATGAGCCTGGCCGCGGCGTTCCCTATGAATACGGTGCAGAACATGTCGGCTGGATATCCGGCGAGCTCCCCAAGGCTCATGGTCTCGACGCTCTCGCCGTCTCTTCCTATGTTCCTGGCCACGGCGCAGAGCCTCTCCTTCGGAAGGACGCGCATTAAGATATCGCAGGCTCTTCTCAGATGATCGGGACGGCCCTTGCTCGCCGGATTGTAGAGCGCGATGGTAAGGTCCGCCTCGGCGGCTTTGACGAGCCTCTTTTCGATGAGCTCCCAGGGAGTGAGCCTGTCGGAAAGGCTTATGACCGCGAGATCGCAGGTGAGGGGAGCGCCCAGCAGGGCCCCGCCGGCCAGAGCGGCCGTGAGCCCCGGTATCACGCGTACCTCGGGCTCTTCGCTCTCTCCCCTGAGCTCGTATACCAGTCCCGCCATGCCGTATATGCCGCTGTCGCCGGAGCAGACGAGGCAGACGTCTCTGCCCGCTTCGGCCGCTTCGAGCGCGAGCCGGCAGCGCTCGGCCTCCTTCGTCATGCCGGTCGCGAGGAACTCCTTGTCCGGATACCAGGGCCTGACTATGTCGACGTATACCGTATAGCCCGCGATGAGATCGCAGTTTTGGAGGGCCTCGTCAGCCGCGAGGGTGAGGCTCATCCTGTCTCCCGGCCCGATGCCGACCACTGTAAGTCTATTCAAAGCTGACCTCCGTTATCTCCTCCGCCAGAGCGGCGGTGACGCCTCTTAAGGCGGTCTTTCTCACTATGAGCCTGTCCGCGCCGATGAGAGCGGCCCGCTCGCAGACGTTGTCCACCCCCGTCACGCTCCTTACGAACTCGGAGGCGGTGAAATCGCCCTCAAGGGAAGCGAGCTCTTTTGCGCTGTAAAAGCGCAGGGGAAGGCCCGCTTCCTCGCAGAACTCCCTGATCCCGGCCTCCTCAGCCTTAAGATCGATAGTGGCGGCGCATTTTATGGCCTCGGGGACGGCGCCGGCGCTTTTGAGAGCCGCGAGGACCGCTTCTTTCACGTCTTCTTTGCTCACGCCTCTTCTGGCGCCCAGGCCCAGGCGCAGGGTCTTCGGCACGAGACTTAAGGTCCTTTTGAAGGGCGATCTGCCGCGGACGCCTATATATATCCCCAGTTCTCCCTGAGACGAGGCGAAGGTGCCGGGGGGCAGCTCCCCTTTGAGCGGCAGATCCGAGAGCAGGGGAAGGTCTCTTTCCAGTATGGCGGCCGAGACCTCCTTTGAGAGCTCCATGCTGCTGATGTGAAAGCCTTTTGAGGCCGCCCAGGAGTCGGGAGAAAAGCGGCCGGCGCTGTCGGTCGCGGTGGTGATGACGGCCTGCGCGCCGAGGCGCTCCGCCAGCAGAGAGGCCAGCCTGTTGGCCCCGCCGATGTGGCCCGAGAGCAGGGGGATGACGAA